>CAJWSY010000005.1 GCA_913045935.1 uncultured Chloroflexota bacterium
AGCGCCTGCTTTACACGCAGGAAGTCGGGAGTTCGAGTCTCTCATCGCCCACCATGTTTTAACTTGTATTATAAAAAAACAAGAAATATAATAACAAAGTACCCATTTTATATATTATAAATCAAAAAAATGCGCGTATTTCTTCATATTTTAACTTTCATATTTATTCTGAGTTGTAGTAATAACGATCAAGCTACATATGATGATTTTAAAAATGAAATTAAATCACAAAAAATTCAAAATAAACAGATAGAAAGCCAAATAGGCACTAACTCGGATGCAGATTCTAAATCTAATATTAACTCATCTAATCACGAACTAGATAAAATAGATTGTACAAATAAATTAGAAGCCTATATTTTAGCTGCTGAAAAAGTAAGCCAAGAAGGTATAGACTTAATTACAAAATGGGTTTGCGTGTCAGAAAGGTTATTTTTTGATTCAGAATCTACAAACTGGGAAATTGTAAATCCAATATATATAACTGCACTAAATAGGCATGATATAGAAAGTGCAATAGATCTAGAAAAAGTTTGGTGTGATCATATAAAAAAATATCACAACAGCGGCAAAGGAAATGATGGTTATGATAACGGGAAATGCAACCCTAAACATTACCAGCCTGAAAAAGAAGGATGTAATTTCGGATTATGTTTATTTACAGAACCTAATGGAAAGGTAGCAGGATCTTCAATATCTAGTAATAGAAAGCATGACGGGTTTAATCTATTTATAAGTAATAGTCATGATCTTCCAATGCATGCAGATTCTTACGGTTATGTGACTATTCATGAGATGTTTCACATATATCAATACTCAAATTTAACTAAAACAAGGTCTAGGGATGATGAAATGCGGATGGTAGGCAAACTAGGCACAGGTAGTAACCCTAAAGATGAAGTTCCTTGGTGGATTGAAGGAAATGCAGTTTTTTTTGGATATTATAAATATGCGAAAGAAATTCAGGATCGAGAATATTTTATAAATAAAATGGAAAATGCTATGTGGGGAAAATGGGACGGAATTCTTATTGAAAAATATTTAAATTCTGAAAAAACAATAAATGAATTTACATGGACTGGAGAAGAAAAAAAAATTGGATATGAATTAGGGGCATGGTTTGTAGCCTTTCTTATAGATCAAGTAGGAGAAGAAAAAATATACGAATTTTGGACAAACCTTGAATCAGAGAAAAATTTTGAAATTACATTTAACAAATATTTTGGAAAAAACTATCAAATTTATATTAACGAGTTCGATGTTTTTTTAAGACAACCGAAAGATCAAATACTTTCTGTTCTAGACAGAATATATCCTATAAATTGAATGATAAACATATATTTTTCTCTATCCCTTAATAGTTTATAATCATCTACATGTAGCAGGATACGTGATTGAATTCTCTTCTAAACAGAAGGTCACCGGTTCGAGTCTCTCATCGCCCGTCATGATTTTGTAATACATAATAAATTCCTAAATCTTTGTTTTAAATGTAGTCTAAAACATAAGAATATAAAAGATTCTCTTGTTATTATGTAACTCTTTAAACTGAAAATAAAGATATATATGCCTAAAAATAAAATTAAATGGGGAATTATTGGAATAGGAGCTATGGGAGAATCTCACGCTCAAACTCTTCTATCTAATTCAGTAGAAAATGCTGAGCTTCATGCAGTCTGCGATATCGATCTTAAATGTGAAACTAAGTTTCCTAATATCAAATTTTTTAGAAATAGTGATGACTTATTTAAAGACAATAGTGTTGATGCTATTCTTATATCCACTCCACACACAACTCACGTACCTCTTGGAATACAATCATTAAAAAGTGGAAAACATACTTTAGTAGAAAAACCTTTGTCAATCACAGCAAAAAAAACTTTAGAACTAATTAATTTTGCAAAATCATCTAATGTGTCTTTTGGTGTTATGTTAAATCAACGTACAAATCCAATATATAAAACATTAAAACAAATGATTATTGATAATGAATTAGGAGAAATACAAAGAATTCAATGGACAATAACCGATTGGTTTAGAAGTAATTATTACTATAGTACATCTAATTGGAGAGCTAGCTGGCAAGGCGAAGGCGGAGGAGTGCTTATTAATCAAAGTATTCATCAGTTAGATCTATGGCAGTGGCTATTTGGTATGCCAGATCGTGTTCATGCAAATATTAATCTTGGTCGTTTTCATAACATTGAAGTAGAAGACGATGTGACAGCTTTATTTAAATATCATAATGGTTCTCATGGTTTGTTTGTAACAACTACAGGTGAAGCTCCAGGTGTAAACAGATTAGAAGTAGCATCAGATAATGGATTAATGATTATTGAAAATAACAAAATGATATGGAATAAAAATGAAATATCTTCTTCTGAATATTTGAAAAGTTCAAAAAAATCTATGGAAAAACCAAACATAAAAATAGAAGAGTTAAACTTTGAAGAAATAAATTTTAGTACAGAAAGAAAAAACATTATTCAAAATTTTTCAAATCAAATCTTAGGAATAGAAAGATTATACGTAGACGGAGAAGAAGGTCTGAATTCAGTGGAACTAATGAATGCAATGATTTATTCCGGGCTAAATAATACAGAAGTTAGTATACCTATAAACAGGGAAAACTATGAAAAAAAACTTGCGGAAATGATAGCTGAAAATAAAGGGTAAAGATTAATATGAATAAACTAAAAATCGCAGCTATGGGTGTAGAACATAGGCATATTTTCGGACAACTAAAAGGAATGTTAGATGTAGGTTGTGAATTCGTAGGATGGTGGACTGAAAATGATAACAGAATAGCTAAAGATTTAGAAAAAAAATTCCCTGACATCAAAAGAGAAAAAGATAAAAACACTCTTTTAAACAATAATGAAATTGATTTGATCTTAATTGCTGATATACCTGCAAAAAGAGCCGGTTTGGCTATTGAGTGCATGAATGCAGGTAAAGATGTTATGCTCGACAAACCAGGTTGTACATCTTTAGAGCAGCTAGCTAAAATTAAAAATACAATAAACAAAACAAAGCAAATATATTCAATTGATTTTTCCGAAAGATTTGAAGTTCCAAGTGTAGCAATGGCAGCAAAATTAATAAAACAAGGTGAAATTGGAAAAGTAGTTCAAACAATAGGAATAGGTCCTCATCGCTTAAATATCGATACTCGACCTGAATGGTTTTTTGATGACGAATTAAATGGGGGAATATTATGTGATATTGCTTCTCATCAAATTGATCAATTTCTATTTTTTACTGAATCAAAATCAGCTCAAATAATCAGCTCAAGTATTGGTAATTTTTCTAATCCAAATAAAACAAAATTGCAAGACTTTGGAGAAATATTAATACATGGAGACCATGGACAAGGTTATATCCGGGTAGATTGGTATACTCCAGATGCGCTACCAAATTGGGGTGACGGCAGACTAACGATATTAGGGACTGAGGGGTATATTGAACTGAGAAAATATGTTGATGTTGCAGGAAGAAAAGGGACTGACCATCTCTTTTTAGTAAATAAAACCAGATACGAATACATAGATGCTTCCAATCAACCACTTACATATTTTAAGAATTTAATGAACGACGTTTTAAATCGTACTGAAACTGCTATGAAACAAGATCATTGCCTCGAAGTAATGAGGCTTGCAATCGTTGCTCAAAACTCAGCAAAACGTTTAGGTAATTTAAATCGTTGAATTAAATTCTTTAGTAAACATATAATAAATTTATGAAAAACAATAACCCTCTTATTATCATCGGGGCCGGAATTGCAGGTCTCTGTACAAGCTTTTACCTAACAAAAAACAACATTCCTCATATCATCATTGAAAGAGGAGAGATTGCAAACACTTGGATAAATGAAAGGTGGGATAATTTTTATTTAGTTAATCCAAACTGGGCAATTAAAATTCCAGAATTTGGGTTTGGGTCTAAACACTTCCCTTCTGAAGATCCTGATGGTTATTTAAATAAAATTGAAACAGTAAATTATATTCAAAATTTTGCAGAACATATTGGGTCTCAAATATATACCAATGAAAACGTAAATAATATATCAAAAAAAAATAATGAATACATAATAAAAACGTCAAAAAGAATTTTAAAATCTAATACGATTATTTTAGCATCCGGAGCATTTGGTAAATCATATATACCTCCAATTAATACAGAATTATCTAATGAAATTTTACAGCTACATTCTGCGCAATATAAAAATCCTAGCCAACTGCCTGAAGGTGGTGTGTTGGTAGTAGGTTCAGGACAATCAGGAGCACAAATTGCTGAAGAATTACTAGAAAACGGAAAAAAGACATGGCTTGCTGTTAGTAAATGTGGAAGAAGGCCTAGAAGATATAGAGGGAAAGATTCTTCGTGGTGGAATTACGAAATGGGATCATTTAATAAAACTGTTGAAAATACTCCTTTTGAGCAAAGATGGACATGCAGCCCCCATACTTCAGGTAGTCGTGGAGGGCATGATATTAATTTGATCGATTTAGAAGAAAAAGGACTAACATTATGTGGAACAGTAAAAAAATGTGATTCTAATAAAATTTTATTTAATAATAATTTATTTGAAAATTTAAATTTTTCAGACCAGCATGCAATTAATTGGGCAAAAAAAGTAGATCAATATATAAATGCAAATAATTTAAAAATGCCTAATGAAACTATTGCCAAAGATCTAAGAATATCAAATAACAAAACTCATAATATAAATGAAATCTCAGCTCCAAAAGATATTGCAAGCATTATATGGGCTACAGGATTCAGATATGATTATAATTGGATTGACTTAGATATAACAAATGAATTAGGTTATCCAATACAAAAAAGAGGTATAACTAAATTCGAAGGTTTGTATTTCATGGGCCTTCAGTGGATGCATTCATCTAAATCAGCACAATTTGTAGGAGTAGCTGAAGATGCTGAGTTCGTTGTAAATGATATAGTTTCCAAACTTTAGGTGAGATAGGTTGAAAAATATAAAGAAAATAGCAAAATTAATTTTCGAGGCAAAAGCTAACGGAACCTTAATCGATTCTTCTAAAATAAAAGAAATTCAAACAATAGATGAGGCATATTTATTGCAAAATTCAGCAATAAATATATCTAATTTAAATCAACATGGATGGAAAGTAGGCGCTACAAGTGCTACAGCTCAAAAACAATTAAAAGTTACTGAACCAATTACTGGTCCAATTTTCAAAGAACATACATATGATAGCCCTTCCAAAATATCTGTATTTCCTAATCACCATACTCATGTTGAATGTGAATTTGCATTTAAATTCAAGAATAAGCTTGTTCCTAAAAAAAACAAATACAAATTAGATGAAATAATTAATTCAATAGATTGCCTTATACCTGTAATTGAAGTGGTTGGGTGTAGATATGAATCAGGATTTAAAAATATGGGTCCAATAAAATTAATTTCAGATTTCGGAGTTCATATAGCAATAATCAAAGGAATGGAAATTCGTGATTGGAAAGATATAGATTTACCCAATTCGAAAGTTAGTCTTTTTCTAAATGATAAAAAACTAATTGAAGGAGACGGATCTCAGGTACTTGGGTCTCCTTTAAATGTTTTAGAATGGGCAACAAACCATCTATCAAAATACAACAAAACAATTAATAATGGAGACATGATTTCTACTGGAACGTGTACTGGCTTAACGCCAATTAAATCAGATGACAAAATAATAGCTGATTTTCATGAACTTGGGAGAATAGAACTTGAAATTTTAAAAAATTAAAATGAAAAAAGATTATAAAAAAAAATATAAAGATTCTGAATTGATTATCCATGGGATCAATCCAGTTAGTGAAGCATTATCTTCAAATAAAACAACTCACATTTATATATCTGAAAATTTTTCAAAGAATAAAAGAATACTTGAAATAATTAACAAAGCAAAAAAAAATAACATTCATTTAGACATCATAGATAATACTTTATTTAAAAAAAAATTTGGATTTAATACAGGACAAACAGTCGTAGCCCAAATTCATTTAAATTTAAATTCAGATATAGAAGATATAATTAACTTCGAATCTAATAAAGATTCAAATTTATTAATAATAGACAAAGTACAAGATCCAAGAAATTTAGGTGCAATAATTCGATCAGCTGAATCTGCTGGATTCGATGGGATTATTATAGCAAATAAAAACTCTGCAAAAATAAATAATACTGTTGCAGAAATATCTTCAGGAGCAATTTCACATATACCAATAATTGACAATCAAAATATTAATCAATTAATAAAAAAACTCAAAACTTATAATTATTGGATTGTTGGTCTTGATATGGATGGAGATAAAGAATATAAGAATTATGATTTCACTGGAAATGTTGCTTTAGTAATAGGGAGCGAAGGTTCAGGTATATCAAAACTAACTAAGTCATTATGTGATCAGATATACAAAATCTCTATGTACGGAAAAACAGAATCTTTAAATGTTTCTGTAGCAGCAGGTATAATGATGTTTGAAATGAAAAAATAAGGATTATGTATGGAACGATACCCAATAAATTTAAATGAGTATGAAGAATTAGCAAAAAAAATATTACCACATAATATTTGGGACTATATAGAAGCTGGCAGAGGTGATGAAATAACATTAAAAAGAAATACTGAAATATTTAATGAAGTATTTCTTAGGCCAAATAAAATGGTAGATATATCAAATATAAAAATGGAAACAACAATATTAGGTGACAAAACTTCTTTTCCATTAATGATAGCTCCTGCAGGTGGTCACACATTTTGTGATGAAGAGGGAGAACTTTCCACAATTCGTGCTGCAAAAAAAGAAAATATTATTGCAGGTGTGGGCACAAATTCATCTTACACAATAGAAGAAATATCAAAAGAGACTGATAAATCCTTGTGGTTTCAAATATATCATTTAAGTAGAGAAATAGATGAAATGCTTGTAAAAAGAGCAGAAAATAATGGATACAAAGTAATTGTACTTACAGTCGATGGCCCTGTCCCTGGTATGGATCATTTAAGACCAAAAGAAAGAGATATTAGAAATGCATTTATTAATCCTCCTAATACAGAGAGAGTAAATTTGATAGGCGAAGTAGCAGGACTAGGATATAAAAAAGGTGATCCGGAAGTACAGCTAGGCGGATACCATCCTGTAGAACAATTAATATGGGAAGATATTGATTGGTTTAGATCAATAACAAAATTACCAATAGTTATAAAAGGACTACAATCAGCTCATGATGCAAAAAAAGCTGTTGAATACGGAGTAGATGGGATAGTTGTTAGTAATCATGGAGCAAGAGGAGTAGATACTCTTATGCCAAGCTTAGAATCATTACCGGAAGTTCTTGATGCTGTTAACGGCAAATGCGAAGTATACCTAGACGGAGGTATCAGAAGAGGTGCCGATATTCTAAAAGCTTTAGCATTTGGAGCAAAAGGTGTCATGATCGGAAGACCATTCTATTGGGGACTTGCAGTTGATGGAGAAAATGGAGTAAGGGATGTGATTAATATACTTAAACAAGAATTAGAGCAAGCCATGAAATATTGTGGCATTACAGATGTTGAAAACATTGACCCTAATTTACTATCATATAATTTTAGCTAACTAAAAGGATTTTTATGGACTTCGGTAACTATAAATTAAACAACCCTGAATCATTTGAAACACCTGAATATGTCATTTTTGAAGACATAATTAATCATAATATAGACACTGTGTTATCTATGGTTAAAGATCCTAATCGGTTAATACCTCATGCAAAAACCCACAAATCAAAAGAAATTCTAAACTTACAAATAGAAAATGGAATCACACGACACAAAACTTCAACACTAGAAGAGATTGAGGTTCTAGCCGAATGTTCTCCAGATGAATTGATATTAGCTTATCCAATCACATCAACAATCAAAGCTGAAAGATATAGCAAAATAATTAAAAAATTTAATAACGTAAAGTTTAGCTCGATAATTGGTTCTGTTTACCATTTAGATTTAGCTTCACAGATCGAAGGTTTAGATGGAGTATATATTGATTTAGATACAGGGATGCATAGAACAGGAATAGATTTAGAAGAATCCGATGAATTATTGGATAAGCTATTCAATTCCACAGATATAAAATTCAAAGGTATACACGGGTATGATGGACATCTTGTTGGCCTAACTGATATAGAAGAAAAACAAGCTATAGTAAATCAAAGTATTGAAATAGTTGAAGAATTCCGAAACAAAATTTCAAAATTTTCAGAGGATCAAAATTATGACATCATAGTTGGAGGTTCTTGGTCATTTCAATATTATCTAAACAAAACAGAATACCAAGTTTCTCCTGGAACTTGGATTTACTGGGATTCTAATAATATTAGACAACCAGATTTGAATTTTAAAGTTGCAGGACTAATATTAGGACAGGTAATTGACGAAGATAAAATAAGAAAAACTGTTACAGTAGATATAGGTGCAAAATCAGTGTCTTGTGATGCTCTTACTCCTGACAGATTTACCATTGAGGGAAAACCTAAGGCAAAATTATTATCTCAAAATGAGGAACATGGCGTTGTTGAACTTAACGGAGAAACTTTAAATATAGGTGATTATGTATTGGGGTCACCAGGGCATGCATGTACAGTACCCCCTAAATTTCCTCATGGTGTAAAAATTAATGCAAGCGGAGATATATCGGGAAAAATAACTACTGATGCACGAGATAGAAAATAAAAATTATTTATTTTCTTCCATAAATTTTTTTACAAAATTTATGTGTTCTTTTGATTGACGTGCTTTTGTAAAAATCTCATTTTCAATAGAATAAACATCGTCGTAATCTTTTATATAATTATTAAATATCATATCTTTGACTACTCTATTATGCCAATCTGAATTTTGAGCGATATCTTGACTGACATTCAATGCTTCTTCAAATAAATCTTCTGATTTTACACTTCGTGAAATAAGCCCGATTTTTTCAGCCTGATCACCGTCTATGAATTTGCCAGTCAACAATAATTCAGAAGATCTACTAATTCCTACAATATCAGACAATCTTCTAGTGCTACCAAATTCAGGCGTCAGACCAATTTTTACAAATCTAAAGGAAATTTTTGCATCCGAAGATGCTAATATCAAATCAGAATATAGAAATAATGTTATTCCCATACCTACAGCAAAGCCATTAATTGCAGTAATAATCGGTTTTGATCTTAAAAATAAATTAATTAGTTCACTCCAAGATTTAGCATGTCTTTTTTTTGTGTTTCCTTCTTGGAATCCTCTAACATCAGCTCCTGCACTAAATGCTTTGCCATTTCCGGTTATCAAAATGGATCCAACTTCTTTTGAAAAATTGTATTTTTCAATTGTAGAATACAACGATTCAGAAAGCTCATAATTAAAAGCATTTAAAGATTCTGGTCTGTTCAACTTTATAATACCAACTCTATTTTTTATCTCACTTAATATTACATCAGACATCAATAGAAGTTCCTAAATTGTTTTCTTTTGCTAGTGTATATAATTTATTGGCTAAAACCAAATCCCATATTGCTAATCCTTGGGATTCAAAAATTGTTATATCATCTGTTTGTCTTGAATATTTTTTTGGAAATCGGAAGATGTCTGAAAAATTTATTATATTTCGCCATTGAATTAAACCTAGAGATTCTGGGTATATTAAATCTCCGCACTCTTTCTTAGCCTGATCTAAATCATCAACAAATATATTATTAGCTTTCAGAATTGTTTTCGTGTCTAATTCTCTTCTTAAAGAATGATTTGATCCAGCAGCATTTATATGAGTTCCTTTATTAACAATTTTTTCATCTATTACAGGTGTTTTAGAATTTGTAATAATATTAATAATATCAACATCATCAGGATCAAATATATTTTGAACCTGAGTTAATTTAGATTTAAATTTTGATTGATGTAGATCAATGAAATTTCTTCTGTTTTGTTCAGATCGACTATAAATATATATTTCTTCTAAATCAAATATACTATCTATTGATAAAGCTTGGGTGAAAGATTGAAAACCAGTACCAACTAATAATACTTTACTAGAATTTCTATTTGCTAAAAATTTACTTGCCACTCCCGATGCAGCTCCAGTACGGAATTGACCAAGGGTATTTGCTTCAATAATTGAAATTATTTCACCCGTTTCAGCATTCATAATATGTACATAAAATTTAGTTCCCATAGGGTTTGGGACATAAACTTTAAGACCGGTAATATTGGCTGAATCAATACCAGCCGACATATAATTCATGCTTGTCGAACCAAGAGGTAATCTCTCTCTAGGTTTATTGACTGCCTCGCCATTAGCCATCATTCTAAAAGATTCCTCAACAGAATCGATAGCTATTTTTATATCTATGATTTTATTTATTTCAGATTCAGTTAAATATAATGCCATAATTAATTATAAAATTTATATAAATGATTCAAAGGCCCATGCCCGTTTCCTAATTCTATAGAATGTAAAATTGATTCATAAACATATTTTTGACCAATTCTTACACTATCAATAAAATTTTCACCTTTTGCTAATTCAGCTGTAATAGCTGAAGAAAATGTACATCCTGTACCGTGTGTATTTTTAGTATAAATTCTTTTCTGAGGTAGTTCCAATATCAATCCTTCTTTTTCATTAAAAAGTAAATCTATCGGGTCACCTTTCATATGCCCGCCTTTTAATAAAAGATATTGCGGACCAAGATTTAATATTTTTTGACTCGCTTGCAACATATCTGTTTTGGTGTTAATTTTCATTCCTGAAAGAACTTCAGCTTCTGGAATATTGGGTGTTAACAAAGTAGATTTAGGGATCAAGTTTTCTTTCATTATTTTAATGGCATTATCTGATATTAATTGATCTCCGCTTTTTGCGACCATTACAGGATCAAGTACAATTGGAATATCATTTGTTGTACCAATCAATTCACTTATTAATAACACAACTTCATCAGTACCTAACATTCCAATTTTTATTGCATTAGGATAAAGATCTGTTTTTAAAGAATTAAACTGACTAGAAATAATTTGATTATTCATCATTTCAACACCACTTACTTCAACAGTATTTTGTGCTGTAACAGCTGTAATCACACATGTACCATACACATTAAGTGCGGCAAATGTTTTTAAATCTGCCTGTATGCCTGCCCCTGCCCCGGAATCAGAGCCAGCAATAGACATAGCAATCTTTGGTCTAGCATTATTCATTATTTCCATAATTTTCAAATAATCTTATAGCTTCATGATAATCATCTTTATCATTCAAGTCTAATCTTATTAAAATATCATCAAATATTAACTGATTAACAGCAGTTTGTGAAACAACAAAATCTTTAACTGTTTTCCCTCTAGTAATAAATTCAGATAAATTATTAATAACTTTATTCCCTATAATTATTGGATGACCTCCTCTTAATTTTCCGTTCTGATTATATTTTGGAACAGTTAGTATAGCATTTGATTCATTATGGCTTTTAATAATTTTTTCTATCATTTTTTTGGGTCTTGGTTGATCAACTGAAAGTAATAACAAATCAGAATTTGATTTTAAAGAATTAATACCTAACAAAACTGAAGATGATTTCCCTTGGCTGTAATTTTGATTAACAACAATTTTAGCATTCAAATTTTTTATTTTCTTTTGAATCATTTCGCTTTGAAATCCCAAAATTACTATTGGCTCAATGCTTAAATAATTAAATATTTTAATTTGATATTCAATTAACGTTTGACCATACCAATCTAGTAATGGTTTTGATTGTCCCATTCTGGTAGAACAACCAGCAGCTAAAATTAATCCGCCTAGCGAATTCATTGAATTTTGGTTTGAGTAACTAAGTTTTTTGTTTTTGTAGTTATCTTAGACCATATATTTTCAGGCATAGTCATAGGTAGTCCACTACCACCTTCTCTAATCATAAGCATTTCCGCAACAATGCTAACTGCGATTTCGTCAGGAGACCTCCCTCTTAAATCTAATCCTACAGGAGATCTTATTGACTTAACTCTTTTTTCTGAAACTCCATTTTTCAAAAGTTCTTCAAAAACTAATATAGCTTTTCGCATACTTCCAACTAAACCTATATATTTTGCATCAGTATTAACCGCGGCTTGTGTTGCAACCAAATCATACCTATGTCCTCTAGTTGCAATTATGATATAGGTATTTTCTGTAACAGGAAGGCTTTTTAATGCGTTTTCTGGTAGATCGTTTACAACTCTTTCAGCATTTGGAAACCTATTACTATTTGCAAATTCTTTTCTATCGTCTGATATCCATACATTAAAATTCAAATTATGGGCTAATGGTGCAAGGCTGTTAGCTATATGTCCTCCGCCACAAATTAATAGCGTTGAAGGAGTTGAGTATATTTCAACGTACCACTCATTACCATCATCCAGTTTAATTGACCTATTATGCCTATTATTTACAGCATCTTCTATTTCCTTTGTGTGAGAAAATATACTATCTGTCTTAATATTGATAATCTCGTCAAAATTAAATATTTTTCTTAATCCAATTTTCGATTTGTTATCAGTGCTATTTACTAATGTAATTACTGCTTTACCTTTGTTATTACCATTTAAAGAATCTTTTAAAGAAATCAAATAATCTATATTCGATTTACTGGGCTCTAATTTGTCTAATAAAAAATACATTGTGCCTCCGCACACTAACCCTTCTTGTTCAGCTAATTCTTGGTTTAAAGTGTAATCTTTGTATCTTGATTCCTGATTTTGATTTTCTTCTAGCATGGTTTTTGACTCAAACCAAATATCACCTTCAACGCAACCTCCTCCAAGTGTTCCTACAGTAGAACCATCTTTACGAATCAACAATTTAGACCCTATTTTTTGGGGCGTAGAACCTTTTGTATTCACAACAGTTGCTATAACAATCATATTGCCTTGTTCTAATTCATTTAATGATTTTTCAATAACTTCATTCATAATTAAAAAATATATTTTTAATAATTATACCAACAATTTACTCAAAAATTGTATAATATTTCTATGCAAAAAAAATTAGGCAAAATTACAACAAACAAAAAACTTGATAACCAAACAAATGCGCCTCCTGGCCAATTTGTTACAGAAAAATTTCCGGTTTTTTCGTCTTTTCCAACACCTGAAATAGACTTGAATACTTGGAAGCTTGATATCAAAGAGAACGGTGTACATATTGTGTCTTATGATTGGAATGAACTAAAGACAATAAATATCTCTGAAGTAACAGAAGATTTTCATTGTGTTACCCAGTGGTCAAGATTGCAAACAACTTGGAAAGGATATTTAACATCAGATATTCTAGAGGAAATAAAAATTAATTCAAATTTCAAATTTGCTAGTATATATTGCTATGATGGATATTCAACAAACCTGCTGAAAACTGATCTTATGAATCCCAAATCAATTTTAGCTATGGAATTTGAAAATGATACACTAAAAGAAGAGCATGGATTCCCTCTTAGATTAGTTGTTCCACATCTTTACGGATGGAAAAGTGCTAAATGGATTAAGGAAATTAATTTCACCCAAGACCCTATACCTGGTTTTTGGGAGGTAAGAGGTTACCATATGAATGGGGATCCATGGAAACAGGAAAGGTTTTCCTAATAACTAAACTTCCATAGTCAAATCAACGTACTTGACACAAAGCGTGTCAAGCTATAAAATACATTCTATAACAATCTTGGTGATAATATGCAATGGGATTTCTCTGAGCCAAATATAGAAGGTGTGTATGTAATTAGTGTAGCGTCAAAGATGCTATCCATGCACCCGCAGACTTTGAGAAAATACGAAAGAGTGGGACTAGTTAGGCCAAGTAGAACTGATGGAATGCTTCGATTGTACTCACAAGATGATATTGCAAGGCTAAAATTGATTAAATATCTAGTTGATGACTTAGGACTAAATCTTGCAGGGGTAAGACTTATATTAAATATTTTTAACGATTTATTAGATATAAAAAAAGGAAATGAGATATTAAAAGGATCGCAGTTAAAAATATTCCTTGATGAAAAACTGTATGAAATCTTCGAAACTTTAGGATTAGAATATGACAGAAATTAAAAAAAATAAAAAAACTAAAAAACCAACTTCTAGTTCAAAGGTGAAAAAACTAGAAACTCAGGTTAAAAAAATGAATGAAGAAATAGAGCAATGGAAAACTACTGCTCAAAGATCGCAGGCTGATCTTATTAATTTGAAAAGAAGAACACTTGAAGAAATTCAAACAAATAAACGTAAAGCTAAAATTGAGTTTATCAAAAAATTTATCAACACTTTAGATGAACTTCATATGACAAAAGATTCACTTCCAAAAGATGAACAATTTAAAGGTTGGATAGATGGTATAAATTTAATTATTAATAAATTCGAATCTAGTCTGATCAATGAAGGTTTAACAAAAATAAATCCATCGAACGAAGATGATTTTGACCCTCAAATCCATGAATCATTATCAGTGGTAGAAACAAAAACAAAAAAATCAGATGGAAAAATCTCTCAAACCGTTAAAATTGGGTACTCGATAGAAGAATCAATTATTCGACCTGCTCAAGTAATTTTATTAAAATACACATCGTAATATATACAGGAGAAAAAAATGCCAAAAATTTTAGGAATAGACTTAGGAACAACAAATTCATGTATGGCTATAGTTGAAGCATCAGAAGGTGAAGTATTAGAAAATTCAGAAGGAGGAAGAACTACCCCGTCTGTAATAGCAATTAACCCTAAAAATGATGAAAGGTATGCTGGGCTAGTAGCGAAAAGACAAGCAGTAACAAACCCTGAAAACACAATATTTTCTGTAAAAAGATTTATTGGTAAAAAATTCAAAGATGGTTCACTTAAAGATGACTTGTCAATGATTCCTTACAAAGTTAAGGAAGCTAAAAATGGTGATATTTCGGTTCATATGGCTGGAAAAGATTATTCACCACAAGAAATTTCATCAATGATACTAGCCAAATTAAAATCTGATGCCGAATCCAAATTGGGAGAAAAAATTACTCAAGCTGTGATTACTGTTCCAGCTTATTTTAACGACAGTCAGAGAAAAGCAACTAAAGATGCAGGAACAATAGCTGGATTGGATGTACTAAGAATAATAAATGAACCAACAGCTGCAGCTCTTGCTTATGGATTAGATAAAAAATCTGACCAGACCATAGCAGTTTATGATCTTGGAGGTGGGACTTTTGATATAACTATATTACATCTTGGAGATGGTGTATTTGAAGTTAAATCCACTAACGGTGACACACACTTAGGTGGAGATGATTTTGATCAAAGAATAGTATCATGGTTAGCAGATGAATTCAAAAAAGAAAATGCTGTTGATTTAATGAAAGATACAATGGCTATTCAAAGATTAAGAGAGGCTGCTGAAAAAGCAAAAATAGAATTATCAACAGTTATGGAAACTGAAATTAATCTCCCATTTATAACTGCCGATGCTTCTGGTCCAAAACATTTAGTTAAAACCATAACTAGATCTCAATTGGAAAATTTAATCATGGATTTGATAGAGCAAACAATAGAACCATGTAAAATGGCTCTTAAAGACGCGAAACTCAAAACATCAGATATAAATGAAATAATTCTTGTTGGAGGTATGACAAGAATGCCTGCAATTCAATCTGCAGTGGAAAAATATTTCAACAAGGAATCCAACAAAGGAGTAAACCCCGACGAAGTTGTTGCAGTAGGTGCTGCTATTCAGGCGGGAGTATTACAAGGTGATGTTCAAGATGTATTATTACTTGATGTAACACCTCTAACTTTAGGTATAGAAACTTTAGGAGGTGTATCAACTCCATTAATCGAGCGAAATACTACTATACCTACTCAAAAAACTGAAACTTTTAGTACTGCTCAAGATAATCAACCAAGTGTTGAAATACATGTTCTTCAAGGAGAACGTTCTATGGCAACAGAAAATAAAACACTGGGTAAATTTATTCTTGATGGAATTCCTCCTGCCCCAAGAGGTGTGCCGCAGGTGGAAGTTACATTTGACATAGATGCAAATGGGATATTAAATGTTTCAGCAAAAGATAAAGGAACTGGAAAAGAACAAAAGATTACAATTACAGCTAGTTCTGGTCTTAGTGATGATGAAATAGAACAAATGATTAATGACGCAGAATCTCACGCAGAAGAAGATGAAAAGAAGAAAAAAATCATAGAAGTTAAAAATAATGCTGATTCAATGATTTATCAGGCAGATAAATTAATAGCAGATAATAAAGAAAAAATTTCTGAAGAAATTGTTTCTAAAATTAATGAACAAAAAGAAGCTCTTAAAAATGCTATTGAATCAGATGATATAGAAAAAATTGAAAGTGAATTAAACTCTTTTCAATCTACGTTACAAGAGATTGGACAATCAATGTATACCCAACCAGGCGGACAAGAGGAAGGAATGCCAAATTCTGAAACACAAGAACCGCCTAATGACGCAGAAAAAAAATCAAAACGCAAAAGCGCGAAACCAAAAAATGAAAAAAAAGATGATGACGTTGTTGATGGGAAGTCTAAAGATAAATAAATCAAAGACCTTTAATTTTAATTGAAGTAGACTTTTTATAAATTTTGTTTATATTGAGTAATAATGGAACTTGGGATTCAATAAGAAAAGATAAATCTAAAGTTCCACAATTAACAGGGTTTAATCCTTTGATTGTAGTAATCAAATTTAGAAAATTTGATTCTGCTAATGAATCATTAGCAAAGTATAATACATCGTGATCTAGTTCTTTGTTTATATTATTTAAATCCAAATGACTGATTGTGTGAAAGGCTGATATAACATGAGTTGAATCAAGAGAGTTATATATTTGAGTGGAAATTGAATCTTTAATTGTTGAATCTCTGTTAAATTTACCATTGTTATAAATCATTGGTACAGATGTATCTATAATAATTTTATTTTTCAACACATCTTTTAAATTTAATAACTCATCAATTACAACATGATAAGGCAATGCTATGAAAATAATATCAGCTGCCAATACTGTATTGCGATAATCAGAACCTTTAATATCAATTTTTGGAAGTTGTAGTTTAATTTCCTTTTCTATAATAACAGCTTTGTCTATAGATCTTGAGCCAATAAAAATTGAATGTCCATACATTCCAAATCGAATAGCCAAGGCTTTTCCTTCTTTTCCAGTGCCACTAATAATACCTAATTTCATTATTATGTTAAGGTTGAATTAAACATTTGACCATAAAGTTTTATATCCATTTCCTATAATAGCATCCTTAATTTTGTTTCTTTCTATAGATTCTAATTCTTCAATTGCATCATCCAATTTGAAAAAAGAATCCTCATTTACTACATAAAATATATTTTCTAGCAACTTGTCCCATACTCCATCTTCTGTTAGCACTTTCAAATAGGAATGCCAAGGAATAACAATAAAATTCTTCACCTCGTCTAAACCGGGTCTGATTTTATTAAGTATTTTTATTCTTTCATCAGGAGATTTAGCAATTGGAAAAACTTTAATTAACACTTCACCGTCTTGCTCTCTTCGATCTAAAACTAAGGATGCTTCTAAGTTAAAAAATACAATTGAAACTACATCTGAATCAGTTATGTTATTAATAAAATTATTTAAATCGCTATACATATCATTCCTTACCTAAATCTTTTAATGTATCCAAAAATCCTGGGAGTATATTCTTCCAGTCACCTACTGCTCCAAATTCAGCATCTTTAAAAATATTTGCATCAATATTTTTATCTATCGATACTATATGTTTCGAGTTTCCACAACCTGCCATATGTTGACTAGCACCAGAAATTCCTACCGTAAAATAAAGATTAGGAGATATATCTTTTCCAGTTAACCCAATTTGATAAGAATGATCTTTCCATCCTGCATCACAAACTGCTCTTGAAGCACCAACTGCCGCATTAAGTAAAACTGCAATTTCTTCTAAAGTTTCAAATGGTTCAGGACCTCCTAAGCCTCTACCCCCAGCAACAACTACTTCAGCATCTTCCAATCTTAGACCCTCAGATTGTTCTTGTGATCTGTCAACTATATGTGAATTGGTTTTATATTCAAGTTCATTTTCAAAATATTCTATTTCCGGTGAAATAAGATTAGAATTTTGTTCATCAAATATTTTAGTTCTTACACAATAAATTTCTACATTAGTATTAATATTTACTTTGGCTAAATAATTTCCTCCAAAAACAGGTCTCAATCCTAGCCATTCTCCGTCATTATATTCAATATTCAAACAATCGTTAACAATTCCTTGATCTAAACAATACGCTAAACGAGTAGCTAAATCTTGTCCTACTGATGTTTTGGGAATAATGATTTTATCTGGATTTGTTTTTTCTACAATATTTTTAGCAATTATTTTTAAAACATTTGGATTGAAATTACTAGTATCATTATTTTTCATTGCTACAACTTTTGAAACCGGAATAGATTTTAAAACAGTTTCCTTTGATTCCAATTCATCTCCCAAAGCTCCTACAATAATGTTGGATGGATCAACATTTAAATCATCCATCAAAGTTAGCATTTCTAATAAACTTTTATCATAGCTATTTTCATAGATTTCAGTAAAAATTAAAACTTTACTCAATACAATTCTCCTTTAAATCAAATTATTTTCACGTAATTTCATTGCTAAATTTCTTCCTATATCGTACTCGTCTTCTCCTTCTATAAATTCACAATTTGATTTTTTTTCAGGAATAAAAATATCAACAATTTCGTTTTTAGATTTCAAATCATCCTTACTTAATCCTAGATCAGATAAAGTATATGTGGTTGGTTGAATTTTACCTGCAGCCATAATGCCTCTTAAATTAGGATATCGAGGTTCACCGTATTCATTACTTACCGTTACTAATAAAGGAGTTATACTCTTTACAGTTTCGCTTCCTCCTGGAATTACACGGTCAATTACAATTTCGTTATCTTGCACATCAATTCCTTTTGCTAAAGTTATGCATTCTATATTTAATAATTCTGCAATACCAACAGGTACCTGGGCATTATCCCAATCAGAAGCATGTCTACCGCATAATATTAGATCAAAATCACCTATTTTATTAATTGCATTAGACAATACTGTAGATGTTACAAATGGATCAGATTGATTTAATTCATCATCTTTTACTAAATATAAATTTTGACATCCCATTGATAACGGCTTTTTAATAACATCCATACTAAAATCACTTCCAATAGAAAGTACAGATATTTCGGTTTCAGGTATTTGTTCTTTAATTCTAAGAGCAGCTTCAACAGCATTTTCGTCAAAACCGTTAAGTACAGTGGAAACTCCTTGTTTTGGTGAAAATTTCCAATTCTTTTGATCAATGTCAATTGAATTAACAGGAACTTCTGGATCAATAACTTCTTTTACACATACTAATATTTTCATTTAACACCATAAAGATAATAACAAACAGTTATATAAAATTATCTCTTCTTTCTGAATAGTATGTCAAACGAAATTGCATAAAATTCAAATTAACTTAAAAATAGCAAACAAAAACACACAAATATTAAAAAAATACTTGACAAGTTTTAAACAAGTATTAAAATATATATAATTTTATAAAAGGAGAGAATATGCAGCAGCCAGCAGATATATTAACTAAAGACACGACTTTAACTGAAGTCAAATCAATAAAAAATTCAGCACAACTTTTATGTCCAAAATGTTCTAGTGCAATAGTAAAAACCTATTACGAACCACAATGTTTGCAATGTGGATACGTAGATTACTCTACACCTTTGGAGAAAATCGAATCGCCTGGAAGCACAGTAGTCGGTTCAGCTACACGATATATGGTAAGGTACAAGGGACATTCTGATAATTTCAAAGACAAATTAGCTCATGTAAAAGTAGTAAGGCAGAAAAATAGAATCATTTTTGATGTTAATTGCCCTTTTTGTGAATCTTCAATGGAGCAAACTTCTTTGTCTGGAAAAAGAAAAGATCTACGCGAAGAAAGATTTAAATGCGATCAAGGTCACAGAGTTTCATTACTTCCTTCAAAGCGTAATGGAATAACTTGGAGATAATCCGTAAGAATAAATTAAATAACCACTTATCATCAAATTAAAAGAAAAACCATTTTTCATTTCTTAAATTTCTATTTCAAGAACGAATTAAAAAAGATTTATCAACAAATCCTCTAATTAAACTTGCGCAAATATAAATTGAATAATTAATAATTTTAATTGTCATTTATTAATAAATACATAATAATAATCTGTATATAAAATTATATAAGGAAAACTATGAGTATTTATGAAGAATTTGGAGCAAGAAATATATATAACTTAGCAGGTACTTCCACAAGAGTGGGAGGGCCTGTTTTATCAAAAGAAGTTGCAGATGCTATGGTTCAAGCCTCACAGCATTCAGTAGACATGACCGAATTGCAAGCTAGTGCATCGGATTATATATCTAAAATCACAGGGTCAGAAGCAGCTTACGTTACAGCAGGAGCGTCTGCTGGATTAACTATGGCAGCCGCTGCAATACTTGCAGGATTAGATCCTTCAAAAATGGAAGAACTTCCAACAGTAAGATCAAATAAAAATCAATTTATTATATCAAGAGAACATAGAAGTGGATATGATCATGCATTCAGATTAGCTGGAGCAGAAACAGTTGATGTTGGAATGAATGAAATTCTTTCCGGTGCCGGAGTTAGAAGAACTGAAGCTTGGGAATATGAGTCAGCCATTAATGAAAGAACAGCTGGTATAATCTATGTTGCTACTGAAAACTCAGAGCCATCTATAGAATCAGTTATTAATATTGCAAAAAAACATAATTTACCAGTAGTAGTAGATGCAGCAGCTCAACTGCCGCCTAGGGAAAATTTACGATATTTCATTGAAAAAGGAGCTGATTTAGTTGCATATAGTGGAGGTAAAGCCATAAAAGGACCTCAATCATCGGGGATATTGTGCGGGAAAAAAGAGTATATAAGTTCTGTTGCTCTGCAATCTTTGGATATGGATGAATTTTTTGAAATTTGGAACCCACCATCTAACTTGATAGACAAATCCAAAATTAATGCTATTCCGCGACATGGCATAGGAAGAGGTTTTAAAGTTGCAAAAGAAGAAATAGCAGGCTTACTTGTTGCGCTTAGAATGTTTATAGAAAAAGATATCGAATCAGAAATGAAAGAATCAAGAAATTTATTGGAAACAATAAATAACGAAATTAACTCAATTAATTCAAATATAATTTCATCAAAAATACGTACCCCAGACAATTCTGAACAATATCCAACTCTAACTATTCATAGCGAGAAAATTGACTTATATAAATTAAGTAACAAATTAAAAATAGACTCTGGATTATTTCTAAATGAAACAGGATTAAACCAAAAATATTTAACTGTTCATCCCATGAATATCACAAATGAAAACATAAATGAGATATCATCTGTATTAACAACAAGCATTAAAAATTTTATTAATAATAAAGGTTAATTATGGAACTTAAAGTAGGATCAAGATTAAAGTGTAAAAAAACTTCAGCTGAATTTATGATAGTTAAACCTGGAGAAGGTATATTAACAAATGCTGATGAGGAACTAATATTATCATCAGCAGAAAATACAACAGAACAAGAAACTAATATCGAAGGGCCTGGCAATGTTCTAGGTAAAAGATATGAATCAAAAAGCGGGATAATAGTATTATGCACTAAGCCTGGTGCTGGAATAATTCACTGCGATGGAATTCCTATGAATGAGGTTAAACCAAAAAGATTACCTTCTTCAGATTGATTACAAAATCTTTATATACGGAGGATAGGAAGACTTATATGTATCTTTATGTTTTTTTGTATCCTTCTTTGCGAATGGAATTTTTTGAATAAAATGCATCTTACCAGCCTGATACAATATTCTCGGAATAGTTAAAAAAGTATTAAATGGCATCCTAAAAATAAATCTTAATAAATTAATATCTGAAATAGTATAAAATTTACTTTTAAAACCAGATTTAAATATTAGTTTGTCATCTTGATATAAATCAATATGCACAGATAAATCATTTAAAAAATCTCTACTAATCCGAAATTGGTAATACCCGGAGACATCGTATAAAGGTGAAACTCTAAAATTTTTTTCAGTTTCGTAAACATAATAATTTGGGTCGTTACTTATATTGTTAGACAACAAATATAAATGCCCCTCGCCAAAAGTATTATTTACTTCAGCTATATGACAGATAATATCTTTATTTTTATTTAGAACATAATAAATAGTTATTGGATTAAAAGTATGATTTAAAAAGCGAATTGTAGTTAAAGAATAAATTTTATCTATTTTGTCATTTAATTTAAATGAAGATAAATATTGGATTAATTTACCTTTAATACTAAGCCCATTTTTATGCAAAAAATCTTTATCAGAAAACCTAAAAACACCTAATTTGTTATAACTGAAAAGTTTTAAGGAACGATTTAAAAAATCCAACTCAGAAATATCAAAAAGAAACATTAAGACATTATATGAAAACGAATTGGTTTTTTCACCAATTCTACGATGATATATTTTAGATTTAATAATTTTAGTATTCATTTTTAAGATCGGAATCTATAAATTTTTTATAAGCTTGATGTGAAGATATAACTCCATCTTCATGAAATCCGTTACCTAAATAACTTCCCGTAAAATATATATTAAATTCTCCATTTTTATTCATAATATTTTCTCTAGAATCAAGAGAAATTTTATCAAATACGGGGTGTTGATAATATGTTTCGTAAAGAATCTGATTTGACTTGGGTTCATCTATTGGGTTTAAACTAACAATGTAATTATTATTTGAACGAATACGATTTAAATAATTCATATAATAAGATATTGAAACATTTTTATTATCATTATTTGAATCTTCTAGATAATTCCAAGAAGCCCAATATTTTTTTGGAGGTAGCAAACTAGTGTCTTTGTGTAAAAAGATGTGATTATCAGAATATCTCCAATGTTTTAAGTCTTCATAATGAAGTTTGATATTATTTGTACTCAATAATGCATATGCTTGATCAGCGTGTGTAGAAACAAACACTTTATCAAATAACATTTCATCATCAGATGTCAAAATTTTCACCTTACTATCATGAGGATGAATACCTTTTATATGGGTTTTTAATTTAATATTTGGTTTCGTATGTTTTATTATGTAATCTATATATGTTGTGCTTCCATTCTTAATGTATTTCCAAACAGGTCTTTTTGTAAAATCGAGTAATCCATGATTCATATAAAATTCAGCAAAAAAATGTGCATTCCAAGATCCTATATCATTTGTTGGACTAGACCAAATAGCTGAAGCTAATGGTAAAAAATATTGTTCTACAACTGTTTTAGGAAATTTATTACATTCAAAATATTCATATAAAGAATATTTAATTAAATTTCTTTTAATAAAATCTTGTTTAAATTTTTTTGTATATAAATAAATATTTTTTAATAGTACTATTTTCTCCAAATCTAATACAGAATTTGGTAATAATCCTCTAAGATTTTTTCCAGAATAACCTTTTTGCTTTACTTTATTCCAATAAGAGAAAGACATGTCAGAATTATCATAAGGGATTTTCAGAGAATTAATTATTTTTAAAAATTGTGTGTAATTTCTATCATTAAAAACAATAAAACCTGTATCAATTTTCAAGCCTTCATCCACGCCACTATTTACAGTATAGCTATTTGTATGGCCACCTAGTTTATTTTCTTTTTCAAACAATGTAATATCGTAATTTGTATTGTTCAAAAAATAGCACATACTTAATCCTGAAATCCCAGAACCTATTACTGCAATTTTCATTAAATTATTTACTTAAGAGCGCATGTCCAACAATGAACTCTTCTCCGTGGTTTAATTTAAATAATTCTGAGCAAGCTATAATGAAAACTTTCCATCTATTAAAATGAATTTCTTGTTTTAAATCATCATAAAAATCAATTTTTAAAATATCATTTTTATTTGCTTTTAAATTCTCATACCAAAATTCTAATGTTTTGTGATAATTGATACCTGAAACTTTCCATACTTTTTCTATCTGAAATGGGTTGTCCAAAATTTGAAATATATCAAGGTTAGGCATAGATCCTCCAGAAAAAAAATATTTTTCCATCCAAGAATTACTATTTTCACTAAATCTGTAGTATTTATTTTTATGACAAAAGTAATGAACAAAAAGTTTGCCCGTAGAATTAAGCCATTGATAAGTATTTTCAAGTAGTTTGGACCAGTTTTTCATATGTTCAAACATTTCAATAGAGAAAACACGATCAAATTTTTGATTAGTTGAAAAATCATTTATATCTGATTTGACTATTTGTATATTATTAAGACCTAGAGTTGATATTTTTTGTTCAATATATGATTTTTGCAAATCTGAATTTGTTACTGCAGTAAAATGAGAATCAGTGAATCTTTGAGCGTAGTACAATGTTGAAGATCCCCAACCACATCCTAATTCTAAAATTTTTTGATTATTCTCAATTAAAGCTCTTTCTGAAACTAATTCTAACATTTGAACTTCCATCAAATTTAATGAATCATTTTTGGAATTAATTAATCCGGAACTATATTTCATATGTTTACCTAATATTAGTTCAAAAAATTGTATCGGGACTTCGTAGTGTTGTTTATTAGCATTTTTTGAGTGTGAACTAATATCACCTTTTGCAAAAAGATCATTTATATTTACATTAAGATTATTTACAATTTTTAGTCTGTTAAATATTTGAATTTTAATAGCTAATCTTAAGAAATAATCAGGTATTAATCCTCTGTCAATAAATTTCTCATACCACATAAATATTTATTCTCCTGATTTAGTAAATATAATTTGAGAATTACCAATAAGATCATTATTAAAACCGGTGGCACAATAATCAAAGTAATAATTCCATTTTTTTATAAAAATTTCATCATATCCAAGACTAAGTATTTCAGATTTATTTTTATTGAAATTGTTTTTCCATAACTTTAAAGTCTGCACATAATGTTTAGAGATATCTTGTATTTTTTCAACTTTCAAATTTGCATACTTTTCTGCAGCTTCAATAATCCTATTTTCAGGGTGTATCATGCCATTTGGAAAAATATATTTTTGAATAAAATCTGTATTTTTTTTATATGAATCAAATCTTGATTCAGGAATAGTTATAACTTGAACAAAAAGTTTTCCTTTAGAATTAAGAATGTCGTTAATTTTTCTAAAGAAAATTGGTATTTGAGTGTAGTTTAAAGCTTCTAGCATTTCAATTGAAGCTATCTTGTCATATTTTTTATTTATTAATCTGAAGTCCATCAAATTAAAATTAATTTGATCACTAATTTCAGTATTTTGAGTAACATAATTAAGTTGAGCTTTTGATAAAGTAACTCCATCTATCTCACATCCAATATTGTCATAGATTTTATTGCATAAACCTCCCCATCCAAAACCTATATCCAAAAATTTATCTTTTGAATTTATATCTAAACCATTGATAATAGTTTCAAATTTATTAATTTGAGAAGTATTTAATGATTCATGTGGATTTTTAAAAATTCCACATGAATAAACCATGGATTCATCGAGAAACAACGAAAACATTTCATTACTTAAATCATAATGTTTTTGAATATCTTCTCTTTCATCTTTTTGTAAATAATATTTAAAATTAGTAAATACAAATTTAATGGGAGTGAGTACAAATGAAATCAAATTTGTTAAACGTTTATTAATTGATATTTGAGGATTTTTAGCAAACAAATCTAAAGTATCGTATAAATTATCTGTTTCCCATTTATTTTTCATATAGGATTCTGCAAAACCTAATCCTTGTTTAATCAACAAGTCATTAAAAAAAGTTCTATCATTTATTTTAATTGTAGGTTTAATTTCAGATTTAATATTACCAAATCGATAAGTTTCGTTACAGTTTTCAATAACAAGAGTTAAATAACCTGTTTTGATTTTTTGAAATAAATAGAGAATTAATTTCTGTGATATCGAATTAAATATGTTAATAAACATGAGTGATCAATTTATTGGAATCAGGCCCTTTGCTTGATAATATTGCTCATCAGCTTTATAAGAACTTCTAACTAAAGGACCTGCAACGACTCCTTTAAATCCTAATTCTAATCCTATATCTCGCATCTGATCAAATTCTTCTGGTTTATACCATTTCTCTACTTTTGCGTGCTTAGGAGTTGGCTTAATATACTGACCAATAGATAACAAGTCGCAATCAGCTGCTCTCAAATCTTTCATTGTTGATACAATTTCATCCCAAGATTCTCCAAGTCCTACCATCATTCCTGATTTAGTAACACTATAATTATTAAGTTCTTTTGCTTTCAATAGCAGATCTAGAGACAATCTGTAATCGCCTTTAGCTCTTACAAATCTAAAAACTCTTTCAACTGTTTCAATATTGTGATTTAAAGTTTCAGGATTCGCATCCATAACCGACTTTAAATCATCCCAATCCCCTTGAAAATCAGGAATCAATACTTCCACTTTACATCCTGGAGAATTTTTGTGAATTAGATTTATTGTTTGTCTAAATATAAATGCACCGCCATCAGGAAGGTCATCTCTATCTACAGAAGTAATCACTGCATACTTTAAATTAAGTTTTTGTACTGCATCAGAAACCCTAATTGGTTCTTTTATATCTAATCCAATAGGTTTTCCCGATTTAACAGCGCAATATCTACAGGCTCTAGTACAAGTGTCCCCTAAAATCATAAATGTGGCTGTTCTATTGTCCCAGCATTCACCTATATTAGGGCATTTTGCGTCAGCACATACAGTATTGAGTGAATTTTTCTTTACAAGATTGTTTACTTCTATATAATTTTTACTTCCAGGCATTTTTGCCTTAAGCCAGGAAGGAAGCCTTCGGGCTGTTGTCATATAATTGTAACTCCATTATTTATAAATTAATTATATACTAATTTGAATAAATCTAATATAAATCTATGGTAAGTAAATATAATAAAAAATTAATAAAATTAAAATTAGGTGATATAGGATCAACAGGAGATACTACAGCTATTGTAAATTCTGAAACAATAAATGTTTTTGGTGGTATTCCTGGAGAAATTGTTTTAGCTGAAATAATAGAACAACAAAGATCTAAAAGGAAACAAAAAAGAGTATTTGGAACAGTTAAACAAATTTTAACACCCTCAAGATACAGAATTAAAACACCATGTGATTTTTACGGGCATTGCACAGGATGTAATTGGCAGCATATAAATTATCAATATCAACTACATTTAAAACAATTAATATTAAAAAATGAATTATATAAATATTTAAACAAAAGTATAAAAATTGAAAAAATCATCCCTAGTGTCAATCAGTTTAATTATAGAAATCATGGAAGATTTTCAGTAAGACGAAATGGGCAAATAGGATTCACAAATAAAGTTACAAAAAAATTTGTAGGAATTAATAAATGCCTTATAATGAGCGAAAACATAAATTCCCACATCAAAAACTTAGATTCATTAGTAGGTGAAACATCTCAAATATCAATAAGAACAGCAGAATATACTGAATCATTTTTGATACAACCTAAAATAAAAAATAAAAAAATAAAGATCGAAACGGGTCAAAAATCCTATAATGAACTCATTAATACAAATAAATTTCAAATTAGTTCTCCTTCATTTTTTCAAGTCAATACACCTCAAATCTCAAAAATGTCGAGAATAATTAATTCGCTTATCAAAGATATAAATAAAAATATTCTTATAGATGCTTATGCAGGTGTAGGTACATTTGGAATATTATTAAAAGAAAAATTTAATAATATAATAGGGATCGAACAATCTTACTCAGCAGTGATTGACGCAAAACAAAATATTAAAAACATTAATAACTATAATATGGTGATTGGAAATTCCGAAGAAGTAATATCTGCCATCAAACCAAAAATTGATCTTTTATTATTAGATCCATCAAGAAAAGGATGTGACGAAAAACTGTTAGAAAACTTGATATTAAATCCTGTAAAAAATATCATATATATATCTTGTGAACCAAAAACTCTTGGGAGGGATTTAAATTTGCTTACACAAAATTCGAAATATAAAATTATATCAATAAATCCAATAGATTTATTTCCCAATACTCATCATGTAGAGAGTATTACATTATTAAAATTAAAAAAATGAATTAAATGAATATATTTAACATTGGTAGTATGGAATTAATTTGGGTGCTTGTAATAGCGTTAATTATTTTAGGGCCAAATAAACTGGTAAAATTTTCTAAAGAATTAAGTGGTATTTTAAAAAAATCAAAAAAATGGATCTATGAATTACAAAATTCTTTTGACGTAAATTATCAACCTGAACAAAAAGATAAAAACGATGTCGATTGAGTCCAAAAATTCTTTTTCTAATCATGTTCAGGAGCTAAGAAAAAGATTAGCTATAAGTTTTTTTACCATAGTTGTTATATCAATAGTTACTTTTGTATTTCACAAAAATATACTAGAATTTTTAATTAATCCACCAAATGGTGTAACATATTTTAAAACTACAAAACCAATTTATACTGAATTGACTGAATATATATCAGTTGCTATAAAAGTATCTATTTATACTGCATTATTAATATCGTCACCAATTGTATTTTCACAATTAATCATGTTCTTGAGCCCAGGTTTAAATAAGAGTGAGAAAATCTTTTTATATACTAGTATTCCTATAATATATCTAACATTTGCTTTAGGTTTAATTTTCGGATTATATATCTTATTTCCACCAGCTATAAACTTTTTGGTAACATTCGGTTCAGATATTGCAAATCCCTACATCAGAATTGGAAATTATATCAATATATTAATTTCTCTTCTAATGTGGATGGGATTAATTTTTCAAACTCCATTATTAATGTTTATACTTGGAAAATTGAAAATCATCAATTCTAATAAAATAAAAAGATTTAGAAGATACTTTTGGGTGATATCATTTATAATTGGAGCTGTAGTAACGCCGACATTTGATCCTGTTAATCAAACATTAGTAGCAATACCTGTTATATTATTATACGAAATAGGATTTATCTTAGTTTGGATAATAAATAGAAAAGATTAAACTAAGATTTTTTATTATCAGAAGTTGAAATACTTTTTTGTTCTGAATCAGAATCCTCATTTTGAGTTTTCCGAAATTCTTTAATTGCTTTACCAAAAGAACTTCCAATTTCAGGTAATTTTTTTGCTCCAAATAGTAATACTCCAATACCTAATATTGCTATCAATTCAGGTGCGCCTAAGCCGAACATGAAAACTCCTAATAAATTTGATAATGATTATATAATACTTAAATTTAATAGGTAAATCTAGACTTTACGTATAACTCCAACTACCTTACCTTTTATTATCACATCTTTTGGATCAAGAAAGAGAGATTCATAATTACTATTCTCTGGTCTAAGTTCAACTTTGTTATCAGTAAAATAAAACCTCTTTAAAGTTGTTTCTTCATTATTTGGTAGCCAAGCCGCTATCATTTCACCATTATTTGCAACTACCTCAGGTTTCATTATAACTATGTCATCGTTAGCAATCAGAGCATCAATCATTGAGTCACCCTTAACTTTAAGTGCATAAAGATCAGGTTCGTTTTGTATATTATTAGGTAGTTCTATATAAGGGTCAGTATCTTCATTAAAAGAATTATAATCAGGATTTACCATTAATGGCTCACCAGCAGCAATATTTGAAATTATAGGAATTTTAACACTTTGCACATTTTTGTTTAATTTAATTGCTCTAGAAATATCAGATCTTTTATTGAGATATCCATTTTTTTGTAGAGATTTGAGGTTGTAATCTACAACAGATGTTGAAGTAATATTACATCCTTTTTGTATTTCTCTTATAGAAGGGGAGATTCCATACTCTAAATAATAGTTTTCTATAAATTGAAGAATATTTTTTTGTTTTTCATTCAAATTTGACATACACACATATTAGCACATATGTTCTGATTTGGCAATATGTATTAAGTTATTACTTATTTTTATTCATAAAATTTAACTGTTGTATCAGCCTTGATTTCTTTCTTGCAACATTGTTTGCATGAAGAGCATTTTTTTGCCTTGCTCGATCTAGTGCAGATACAGCTTTTTTAGCAAGTTCAGATGCTTTACCTGAATCACCTTCAGAAATAGCTTTTTTTGTATCACTAATTAAATTTTTCACCTTAGTTCTATAAGGTTGTTTTTCTTGATATCTTCTTGAATTTACTTTTGCAGATTTATTTAATGCCAAATTTGCTCCTTTAGTTTATTCTTTTAACGCTTATTACGTTATTTATATTTTCTAATTTATTGATAATGCTATAAAGCTGAATAGTATTTTTTATAAATATTTTTAGAGTTATGTAACTATGATCATCTCTATTTTCAGTTAAACTACCTGAAATATTTATACGTTGATCTGAAAGTAAAGATGTAATATCTTTAAGTAAACCTACTCTATCTATCGCTTCAACGTAGATTCTAACAGAATATAGAGTTTCATTTAAACCCCATGAAACGTCTATAAATCGATCAATTTCTTTTTCGTTTTCAATATTACTACAATTTTTGTCATGGATAGTAACTCCTCTATTACGAGTTATATATCCCATAATTTCATAATTTTGAGCTGGAGAACAACATTTAGCTAACCTTGTTGTCAAATCCCCCACTCCTAATACTTTTACTTTATCCAAATGCCTATCTATGACTGGCAGTTTTATTGAATCAGAATCAGCGTATTTTCCAATATCAACATTCCTTATCAGATCATTTATTGAAAAATACCCATTGCCTAAATTATTTAGGAGGTCTGATTCATTTTTATATTCAGTAAAAGATACTATATCTTTCATTTTTAGACCTAAGTCTAATTTGGCTAATTCTTTATCTAAAATAAATTGACCTCTCTTAAGATTCTCTTCTTTTTCAGATTTTCTAAACCATAATCTGATTTTTTCTTTCGCTGAAGCAGTAACTAAATACCCAAGATTCGGATTTAGCCAATCTAAACTTGGGCCAGTTTCACTCGGGCTTGTGACAATGAAAATTTTATCTCCATTTTTTAAAACCGAATTTAATGGAACTAATTTTTCGTTAACTCTAGCGCCGATACAAGAATGTCCAATATCAGTATGGATTCTGTAAGCAAAATCTAAAGGTGTTGATCCAGTAGGAAGTTCTTTTATGTCTCCATTAGGAGTGAAAACATAAACTTGATCATTAAAAATATCAGTCTTGAAGGAATCAACAAACTCTTGATCACCGGGAACTTCTCTTTGCCAATCTAATAATTGTCTAAGCCAAATCATCTTTTTATCGAATGTCGAATCATCAGAAGATCCTTCTTTATATTTCCAGTGAGCAGCAATTCCGTATTCTGCATATTGATCCATTTCTGAAGTTCTGATTTGGATTTCAATTTGAAAATTATTATCACCATTAACTGTTGTGTGTATAGATCTGTACATATTATCTTTAGGTCGAGCTATATAATCATCAAATTGCCCACCTAATGGAGGCCACAAATTGTGAATTGAACCTAAAGCAATATAACAATCCTTAACATCTTGAACTACAACTCTAATTGCAAAAAGATCATTAATTTCATCTATAGTTTTATTTTCTTTTTCATAAGCCAATATTTTTTTGTACGTACTAAATAAATGTTTTGACCTACCTTTAACTTCTGATTTGATACCTTCATCATCAAGTTTGTCTGCAAGTAATTTTACTGCTTTTTCAATATATTGATCTCTATTTTTCCTCTTACTATTAATTAATTTTGCTACTTTCTTATACATACCAGGATCTAAGATTCGAAAAGATAAATCTTCTAATCTCCATTTAAACTCCCACATACCAAGCCTGTGAGCCAATGGAGCATAAATTTCCATAGTTTCTTTTGCAAATTTAACTTTTCTTTCTGAAGGTAGTGGATCTACCGTTTCCATGTTATGTAATCTGTCGCTTAATTTAATTAAAACAACACGAACATCTTCGGCAACTGTCATCAGCATTTTACGTAAAGTTTGTGCTTCAGCTAATGAATGGGTTTGAGTGTTCTCTTCCCATTTGATTTCTGATACATTTTCAACTTCGGTAAGTTTGGTTACTCCATAAACTAATTTTGCTATATCTTCTCCAAATATTTCAGATAATTCCTCATTGGTGACGTCACAATCTTCAACCACATCATGCAAAAGTCCAGCCGAAAGTGTTTGATAATCCAAATGTAATTCAGCTAAATAATACGCAGTAGCTAAAGGATGAGTTATAAATCTGTCTCCAGTAAGCCGAATTTGATCTCCATGAGCATTTTCAGCAAAATTATAAGCTTTTTTAACAATCTCTGACTGATCAACTGTTAAATAAGAGTTGATCAAATCTTCAAATTTTTTATACTCATTTTCTAAATTTGTTGCTACCATCTAATAACTCAGTACCACTTGAATATAAATGTTTATATCAATAACATTAATTATAATAAAAATTATTAAAATAAATAAGGACTAAAATGTTCAGTTCAATAAGAGGAACAAAAGACATATTACCAAAAGATCAAAAATTTTGGGATTATTTTAAAAATGAAGCATTCAAACAATCCTCAATTTACGGCTTTGAAAGAATTGATACTCCTACTTTTGAAATGACTGATCTTTTTCTTAGAGGAATTGGAATTGGAACTGATATCGTAACAAAGGAAACCTACTCTTTTATTGATCGAGGGGAAAATAACATTACCCTAAGACCTGAAGGTACTGCTTCAGTGTGTAGAGCTTACATTCAAAATGCAATGTATACTGAATCACAGCCAAAAAAATTCTATTATTTCACTTCAATATTTCGGTACGAAAGACCACAATCAGGAAGATTAAGAGAACATCATCAGTTTGGTATCGAAACTTTAGGAAGTAATGATCCGTTTTTAGATGGTGAAATTATTCAATTTGCTTGGAATTTATTGTCTAAGTTAGGGTTAAACAAATTGAACTTAAACTTAAACACAATAGGAGATCAAAACGACCGGGCAAATTATATAAAAAGTTTGAAAAGTTACTATACAAAAAGTGATTGGGACAATACTAAATGCAAAGACTGCGAAAATAGAATAGATACAAATACTCTTAGGATATTAGACTGTAAAAATAAAAATTGTCAAAATTATATCAACGAAGCCCCAAATATGATAGATTACGCCTCTGATTCAACAATAAATCATTTCGAGAAGGTTAAAAATTATTTAGATTTGTCAAAAATAAAATATACAATAAACAAATCTCTTGTCAGAGGCTTAGATTATTATACTAATACAGTTTTTGAAATAACTTCAAAAGAAAACAAAAGTCAAAACGCACTTGTTGGTGGAGGAAGATACAACGGGTTAATTGAACAATTAGGTGGTCCGAGTACACCTGGAACAGGATTTGGGATGGGGGTGGAAAGAGTCATAAATGAAATTATTGAATCTGATATCAATATTAATGAAAAAATAAATTCTAAAATCTTATTTACCTCAATAGATGAAAATTCCTATGACAAAAAAATCAAATATAATTTGATCGCTAGAAATAATAATATTAATTCAGAAATTTCTACCGAAGGAAAAAGTTTGAAAGCAACTATGCGTTATGCAAATAACAATGATTTTTCTATTGTTATTATTTTAGGCCACGAGCCTCAAGGAAATAACAATACTGTTTCGATTAAATACCTTGAATCAGGAAAGCAAGAAAATATTTCGGAAAATGAATTATTAACTATGTTAAATAAAAATAATGATGAGTAATAAACTAGAAAAAAAAATCACTGAAATACTATCTGAATTCAAATCAGTAGAAAATCAGATCTCGAATAGTAACTCTTCAAATTATGAAGAAAACAAAACAATTTATGCTAAATATTCAGAATTAAAAAAAATTGCTGACATATGCGAATCATATAATGAATTAAACAAACAATTAAAAGAATTAAAATCTGTAATAAAAGATCCTGGGTCCAAAGATATTCACGAATTAGCGTCAGAAGAAATAAATACTCTTAATACTCAAATTAATATAATTAACACTGAACTCGAAGACAAACTTTTCAATACAGACGAGGATGATCAAAGCAATGTTATCATGGAAATCAGAGCAGGAACTGGAGGTGAAGAAGCTTCTTTATTCGCTCAAGATTTATATCGGATGTATACAAGGTATGCTCAAAGAAACGGATGGAAATCAAATATTTTGAACTCTAATACTACCGGACTAGGTGGGATAAAAGAAATTGTATTTGAACTTATTGGAGAAAATGTGTATAAAAGTTTGAAATATGAAAGTGGGGTTCACAGAGTCCAAAGAATTCCGTCAACAGAATCAAGTGGAAGAATACACACTTCTGCAGCAACAGTTGCTGTTTTGCCTTTACCCGATGAAGTAAATATAGAAGTAAATCCAAATGATTTAGAAATTGACGTTTTTCACGCTAGTGGTAATGGAGGCCAAAATGTCCAAAAAGTTGCCACAGCTATAAGAATAACCCACATTCCAACAGGAATTATATCTGTCTGCCAAGATGAAAGATCACAATTAAAAAATAAAGAAAAAGCACTTTCAGTATTACAAGCAAGAATTTATGATATGGAAAAAAGAAAAAAAGAAGAAGAGAGAGCAAAAGATAGAAAACAACAAGTTGGTTCTGGGGATAGATCTGAAAGAATAAGAACTTATAATTTTCCTCAAAAAAGAGTAACTGATCACAGATCTAAATTCACTCATCATGAAATCGACAAAGTTTTAGATGGAGAATTTAATTCTATTATTGAATCATTGGTTGTATTAAATGCCAATGAATAACAAATGAACAATTTTGAATATAAATAAATTATTACTTAAAAACAAATCCAGATTAGAATATTACAAGATAGAAGAAGCTCAATTAGAGTCAGAGCTTATCGTTATGCATGTTCTTAATTTAAACAAATCTGATCTTTTACTTAATTTACAAAAAAATGTCACAAAATTAGAATTGGCAAAAAATGATGCTATTATAAAAAAAAGACAAAAAAATATACCTTTAGCGTACATACTAAAATTCCAATATTTTTATAACGCAAAATTTTATGTAGATAACAAAGTTTTAATACCAAGGCAAGAAACTGAAATACTTGTAGAAGTATGTTTGTCTATTCTTGAAAATATAAAATCAAAAATTAAAATCCTTGAAATAGGAACCGGCAGTGGAATAATCACAGGAACATTGAGTCAAATTTTGAATACTAAGAACATAGAATATATAGCCACAGATATTAGTTTTGAATCATTAAAAATTGCTAAACATAACATTTTAAAAATTAACAAAAATACTAAATTAAACTTAATTAACAATGACTTAATAAATGGATTAAAAGGAGAATATAAATTTATCATTTCAAATCCTCCTTATTTATCTTCAGAAGACATGAAAACGATCAATAAAGAACTAAGATCAGAACCCGTAAAAGCGTTGTATGGAGGCGAAAAAGGGTACGAAATAACCGAAAAAATCTTAAAACAATTAAGTTCAGTTGAAATAGTATTTGAGAATTTAATCCTTGAAATCAATCCAAGCAATAAAACTTATCTTATGAAAATGATAAAACAATTATTTTCAGATTACTTTAGTTATGTAATAAAAGATTACAATGGAAATAATAGATTCATACTTTTGTCTAAAAATAACGCTACTAAATTTTTAGATCAATTTAACTATTGCCCTAACTGAAAGAATTTACCTTCAGTTTTAATAGAAGGAGCAACTATCATTTGTGCTTTATGCATGTCTCTAATAGAGTAAGCTCCTACAAAGCCCATACAATTTTTTAACGCTCCCATAAAGTTTTGTGTACCATCACTAGTAGAAGAAGGACCATTAAGCAATGTGTCCAAACTCCAACGAGTGCCTACTGAAACTCTTGTACCTCTTGGTAATGATTGATCCGCAGTTGCCATACCCCAATTAAATCCTTTACCTGGTGCTTCTTGAGTTTGTGCTAATGGAGTTCCAATCATAACGGCATCTGCTCCTGATGCGAAAGATTTACAAAAATCTCCTCCAGTTCTGATTCCTCCGTCGGTTATAATTGATACATATCTTCCTGTTTCATTAAAATAATCATCTCTAGCTTTAGAGCAATTAAGAGTAGCTGTAACCTGAGGAACACCTAATCCTGTAACTTCTCGCGTAGTACATGCAGCTCCTGGACCCACGCCAACCAAAATCCCATCTACACCTGTATTCATAAATTCTAGTGCAACATTATAACTTACACAATTTCCTACTATAAGTGGTACTTTGATTTGTTTCTTTAAGTCAGTCATATTTAGTCCGGTTATACTTCTAGAAAAATGCCTAGGAGTAGTTACTGTAGACTGTACAACTATAATGTCTGCACCTGCCTCTATAGCAATTGGACTTAGTCTTTTCGTATTTTGAGGAGTTACAGAAACCGCACACATTACATTGTTAGATTTAATTTCCTGTACTCTTTTTGCAACTAATTCTTCTGATATTTCTTGATTGTAAACAGATTGCATAATAGACGTAGAATCCTCTGGCTTACTAGATATAATCGAATTTAACACATCATCATAATCGTTATATTTTGTATAAACACCTTCAAGGTTTAAAACAGCTAAACCGCCTTTTTTATTAAACTCAGCTGCAAAAGAAGGAGATACTACTGCATCCATTGCTGAGGCCAATACAGGGATTTCAAATTCTAATTCATGTATTTTGAACTTGGTTTCTGCAAGTTCAGGGTTAATTGTAAATTCCCCTGGTACTATAGCAACATCATCGTATCCGTAAGCATGTTCAAGCAAAAAACACCTCATATCTTTTAATTAATGAGATTATACAGCAGAACAATATTGCATCAAACAGTGATAATGTAAGAATTTAACAAAAAACAATAAAATATGATCCTAAATCACATTATCTAAGCCGTAGACAAATCCATTCAAAGTATTAATTTTTCTTAGCGCTCTTAAGACACCAAGCATAAAAGATTTTCTATCAATTGAGTCGTGTCTTAAAGTCAATGTCTCACCAACACTACCAAATACTATTTCATGATGAGCTACATAACCTGGCATACGCCTACTATGTACATTTATACCTTCTTTACTTCCACCTCGGGTGTTAGGTAAAGATTCAATTTTGGGGGTATTTTGTTTGAATTTAGTACTAGTTTTACTTTCAATAACAGAATTCAAAATAGATATAGCAGTACCTGAAGGAGAATCTATTTTATTTTCATGATGCATTTCGGTTAAATCAGCATATTCATAATACTTGGCAACTTCTTTTACCATTTTAATTAATAAATTTGCTCCAACTGAAAAATTAGGAACTAAAAAAATTGTAATTCCATAAGAATCAGCAGTATTTTTCATTTCTTCTATTTGCTGATCTGAAAAACCGGTTGACCCAATAAGTATGTCTGTCTTATTTTCTCCACATTCTTTTAGTATGTTCATAGTTGACTCAACATTTGTAAAATCAACTAAAACATCAATATCATTATTTTTCAAATCCAAAGAATCATAGATTAAAATTTCAGTATCGTTAACACTAATTTTTTTAGATTTTTTATCTACACCGAAACACAGTTTCATATCTGCGGATTCAGCAACTGTATCCATAACATATCGACCCATGTTACCCAAAGCACCGTTAACAGATATGTTTAAAATTTTCTCAGTCATTGGTTTATGCCTTTGAAAAATAAATTATTAATTTGATAAGCATAAATAAGTTTAATCTTTAAGTAAAGCTTTCCTAGAGAGTGAAATCTTCCCATCAGGCGTTACACCTTTAACTTTTACTTCAACTTCATCACCAATTTGTAAAACGTCTTCAACATTTTCAACTCTTTTATTTTCAATTTCACTTATGTGTAACAATCCATCTTTAGAAGGAGTAAGTTCAATAAATGCTCCAAATTCTCTTATACTTACTACTTTTCCAGTATATATTTCACCTTCTTTGATTTCTTTTGTAAGTAATTTGATTTTTTCAAGAGCCAAATCCATTGAATCACCATCTTCTGAAGATACTGAAACTACGCCATCATCATTAATATCAATAACTGCCCCACTTTCCTCCGATATTCCTTTAATGGTTTTCCCACCAGGTCCTATTAACAACCCTATTTTATCCACATCAATTTGGTATTTGGATATTCGAGGTGCATCAGGTTTAAGTGTTGATCTTGGGCTTTCTAGAACAGAATTAATGGTTTGCAAAATGTCTGATCTGCCTTTTTTAGCTATATCTAGAGCATTTCTAACTACTTCCATTGAAATAAAATTTAATTTAATATCTAATTGAATTGCGGTTATCCCATCTTCAGTACCAGCGACTTTGAAATCCATATCACCATAGTGATCCTCAATTCCTTGAATATCTAACATTACATCAAATTTATCTTTTTCAGATATCAATCCTACTGAAATTCCCGCTACTGGTTTTTTTATTGGCACACCTGCGTCCATCAAAGCTAAAACTGCAGAACATACTGTACCCATAGAAGTACTACCATTAGATTGAAGTACTTCAGATACAATTCTTATAGCGTATGGAAATTCGTCTGAATCAGGAAGTACTTGGGCAATAGCTTTTTCAGCTAATTGACCATGACCAATTTCTCTTCTACCCGGAGATCTTAATGGTCTAGCTTCACCAACTGAATAAGGGGGGAAATTATAGTGAAGCATAAATCGTTTTTCTTCTAAGGGTGTTAGTGTATCTAATCTTTGATAATCTCTTGAAGAACCAAGTGTTACCAATGAAAGAACTTGTGTCTCACCCCTTGTAAACAAACCGCTGCCATGTACTTTGGGAATTAAATCAACGGCTCCGCTTAAATCTCTAATTTGGTCAAATTTTCTTCCGTCAACTCTCAATTTGTCATCTAGAGTAATACTTCTAAAAACATCAGCTTTTAATTTGTCTATTTCATTATCATAATTTTCTTCATATTCTTTATTTTCTACAAAATTATGAATAATTTCTTTTATTTCACTTTCTTTATCAGATTTTGAAATATCTTTTTTATATACATCTTTTAATTGTGACTTCAAAGCATTAGATATTTCTGTATAAACAGAATGATCAAAATCATAGTTAAATTCTACGTTTTCTTTACCATTTTTATTTATAAAACTATCAAGATTGTCAATAATTTCAATATTAACTTCTTGAGATTTTTCAATTGCTTTGTACATTAAATCTTCATCAATTTCTTTTCCTTCTGCTTCGATCATAACAACCCCGTCTTTAGAACCAGACACTAATAAGTTGAAATCACTATTATCTAGTTGCTCATAAGTTGGATTTACTACAATCTCACCTTCAACATACGCAATGTTAGAAGCTGCAACTTGGCCATTAAAAGGTATATCAGATAGTGATAGCGCGGCATTAGCTCCAACTACTGCTAACCAATCTAATGGGCATGTTAAATCAACTGCCAAAGGTAGTACAACAATTGCTACTTCGTTTATAAAACCTTCAGGAAATAACGGTCGCAAAGTTCTATCTATTAAACGAGCTGACAAAATAGCTTCAGAACTTGGTCTTCCTTCTCTTCTGAAAAAACCTCCAGGTATTTTGCCTCTTGCATAAAGTTTTTCCTCAAAATCAACTATTAGAGGGAAAAAATCTATACCCGGCCTAGGGTCGTTCATAGTTGCGGTTACTAAAAGAACATTATCTCTGTATTTGAGTAATACTGATCCATTTGCTGCTTTAGCTAACTGACCGTACTCGAATGTAAGTTGTTCTCCATCAATTAAAAAATCAAATTTATCTGTCGTCATTGTTACTCCTTAGATGTGTATTGGTGAAATGGCAAAAAACTATTGTAGTTATTTTCTAATGCCTAAGGAAGTTAGTATGTTGTCATGTAAATCTTTATTATCTTTTTGCAAGAAATTCAATAATCTAGATCTTTTTCCAACAAGTTTTAACATACCATGCTTTGAACTATTGTCACCAGGATTTGATCTAAGATGATCGGTAAGTGTGTTTATCCGATCGGTGAGTTGCGAAATTTGAAATTCCGCAGATCCTGTGTCTTTATCATGCTTCTTAAATACTTCTTTTACTTCTTTTTTATTCACTTTATTATTTTCTACTATTTATTAACAGAATTGATTTTAACACATTATAAAAATAATATTGCTTATTTTAATAATATATTTACATTTTTTTTAAACTATCGTGAATTAATCACTAGAATTATACAATTAATGGTATTTTATGTGTTATACTCTCTCTCGTGCTAAATTATAAACACCTAAACTAAATAATATGAATTCAACAGAAAATATAGAAAAAAAAGTCAATCTTAATAACATTCAACCAAAAGATTTGTTAGATGCAGGTATCCATTTTGGCCACGAAAAAACTAAATGGAACCCTAAGATGAAATCATACATACATTCTTCTCGGCAGGGTGTCCACGTAATAAATATTTTCAAAACTTTAGAAGTTCTTAAAACAGTATCCAAATATATAAAAACTTTATCTGCTAACGGTGGTACCGTATTTATGTTAGGTACAAAAAAACAATCTCAGCAAACAATTAAAAATGCAGCTATTGAAAGTGATTCTCATTATGTTATATCTAGATGGCTTGGTGGAACCTTAACTAATCATAAAACTATTCTTAGTAGAATTAAATATTTAGCAAGCTTAGAACAAGAACAAAAAAACACTGACAATTCTTCCTTAACTAAAAAAGAACTTACATTGGTAACCAAAAAAATAAATAAGCTAAATAAATTTTTTGAAGGTATGAAAAACTATAAAAAATTACCTGATTGCTTATTCGTAGTTGATGTTAAAAAAGAAAAAATCGCAATAAATGAAGCAAATATTTTAAAAATCCCAGTAATTGGATTGGTAGACTCGGATTCTGACCCTTCAGGTATTGATTATGTAATCCCCGGAAATGATGATTCAATTAAGTCAATAAAACTCATATCTAGCGTAATATCGAATGCAATATTAGAAGGCAAACAAATAAATACAAAAAAAGTTAAAAAACCTGTAGCTTCTGAGCCAACTAAAGTAAGTAACACAAAAAAATCTGAACAAAAATAATAATATATTCTGAATACGGAGACTAAATGAATACTGATTTAATTAAAGATCTCAGAGAAAAAACAGGAGCTGGAATAATGGCTTGCAAATCAGCTTTGGAGTCAACAAATGGAGACATAGAGCAAGCAATGAAAATATTACAAGAACAAGGAATTGCATCAGCAAGAAAAAAAATAGGTCGAAATGCTCAAGAAGGAATAATCAGTTCATATATACATGCTAATAATAAAATAGGCGTGCTACTCGAACTAAATTGTGAAACTGATTTTGTAGCTAATACAGATGATTTCAAAAACCTAGCGCACAATATAACTATGCAAATTGCAGCAATGAATCCTATCTACATTGATATGGATTCAAATCCTAAAAAAATAGATGATGAAAATCCAAACAAAGATAATTCATTACTTTCTCAACCGTTCATCAAAGATAACGAAAAATCAATCAAAGACTTAATTGAAGAAACTTCAGGGAAATTAGGCGAAAAAATAGAAGTAAAAAGATTTCAACGATTCTCTATTTAAATAATTAAAATATTTCATGGAAAAAAATAATCCAATAGTAAAAAGAATATTACTAAAAATTAGTGGTGAATCTTTTAAGGGAACTAAAAATGGAGGAATCGATCCTCAGTCAATTAATTATATGGCTAAAGAAATCAAAGATTTGGTTGATATTGGGATAGAAGTTGGGATTGTAGTCGGTGGGGGCAATATTTGGAGAGGTGCAGAAGCAGAAAAAGACGGAATGGACAGAGCAACTGCTGACTATCTTGGTATGCTAGCAACGATGATTAATGGAATTGCCCTACAAGATTCTTTAGAAAACAAATACAATATTGATACTAGAACTCAATCTGCTGTTACTGTACAACAAGTAGCTGAACCTTATATTCGCAGAAAATCAATAAGACATCTAGAGAAAAAAAGAGTTGTCGTTTTTGCGGCAGGTACTGGTAATCCTTATATGACAACAGATACTGCAGCTTCTCTTAGAGCTATAGAAATTGAAGCTCAACTCTTATTGATGGCAAAATTTGGAGTTGACGGCGTATACTCTGAAGATCCAAAAAAAAATAATAAAGCAACAAAATATGATACTATAACATACCAAGAAGCTCTAACAAAAAAATTGAAAGTGATGGACTCTACGGCACTAGCCTTATGTATGGACAACGATCTTCCAATCATTGTATTTGATCTTTTTAAAAAGGGTAACTTGAAAAACATAATTCTTGGAAAAAACCAAGGAACATTGTTAAGTAATAATAATAAATTAATATAAGTTGGTAATATATGGAATTTGAAATTGATACAGTTAAACAATTTACTAGTAACAAAATGCAAAAATCTATGGAAATATTTTTAAACGATCTAAATTCTGTAAGAACTGGACGAGCTAGTACAAAAATAATAGAAACAATAAAAGTCAATGTTTACGGTTCTACTCTCCCTCTAAATCAATTAGCTTCAATAAATATACTCGATTCAACATTAATTAACGTTAATGCATGGGATAAAAATAATATAGATTCAATCGTGAAAAGTATTCAAACTTCAGATTTAGGTATTAATCCTGCTATTGATGGTGATGTAATAAAATTAAGCATACCTCCACTTAGTGAAGAAAGAAGACAAGAATTGTCAAAAGTTGTGAAACAAAAAGTTGAGCAATCATTGGTGGCTATAAGAAATATTAGAAGAACAGTTATCGATCAAATCAAATCATATGAGAAAAACTCAGAAATTAGCCAAGATGAATCCAAAAGAATGCAACAAGATGTGCAAACAGTTACTGATCAATTCACATCTGATATGAATAAATCTGGAGAAAACAAGCAAACAGACATATTAAACATATAATCATTAAATGGACAAGATTAATTCTCAAAATATACAGCATGTGGCTATAATCATGGACGGGAATGGACGGTGGGCTGAAAAAAAAGAATTGCACAGATCACAAGGGCATAAGAAAGGATTGGACAATATTCTCCCAATTGTGGAAGAATTAATCGAACAAAAAATAAAATATGTAACTTTATTTGCTTTTTCAACAGAAAATAACAAAAGACCTTACGAAGAAAAGAAAAATTTAATTAATTTATTGGATGACTCTTTAGATAATATTAATAAAAAAATCGATGATAATAATATAAATCTAACTTTTATAGGTAATTTATCATCCTTACCAAAAAAAATAACTTCTAAAATTCAAAAAATAAGTCAAAAAAACAAATGTGCTTCATCAGTAAAATTAATTATTGCTTGGAATTATAGTGGCAGGAGTGACATTTTAAATGCAATTAGAAGAATTAAAACAAAACAAAATATTACTGAAAAAGAATTAGAATCTTATTTGATGACACATAACACACCTGATCCCGACTTGATTATAAGAACCGGAAATCAAATAAGAATAAGCAATTTCATGCTTTGGCAATCAGCTTACTCAGAATTATATTTTTCAAAAAAATTATGGCCAGAATTTACAAAAAAAGACTTAAATAATGCAATATTAGAATTCGAAAAACGGAAAAGAAATTATGGCAATGTCTAATCTAAGACTTAGAATTATTTCTGCAATATTTATTATGTTTCCAATAATATTTTTAACTTGGTATAACATAGAATTTGCCAAATTTTTTATTTGCTTTTTTGCAACAATAATATGTTTTGAACTTCTGGAAATTAACAAAAGAAAAATCAAGATTATTTTAAGCTTATCTACGTCTGTGGTTTTATATATAACTTTTGAAACATACGTAAGTAAATTAATACAAAATAACTATTTTAATTTTATTTCTGCAGGTTCAATTGCCATTTTTTTTATACATCATATATATAACAAAAAATACAAATATAATTTTTTCCTACAAAACATATTTTCTTTACTATTTGCTTACCTGATATCTATATATATTTTTTTAACCATAAGTCTAGAAAAAAATATATATATCAGTATTCTATTAATAGCATCTACCAGTGATACTTTGGCATTTATAATTGGAAAAGTTTTTGGTAAAAAACAATTGGCGAAAAATATCAGCCCAGGCAAGACTATAGAGGGTGCTATGGCAGGATTTATATTTGCAACAATTTTGGGGATTGTAGTTTTTACTTATTGGATTCAAATATCAATGTTACAAAGTATTTTATACAGTATTATTTTTGCTGTTACAACTCAATTGGGTGATTTGGTATTTTCTAAAATAAAAAGAAATAGAAACATAAAAGATTATGGAAGTATATTTCCTGGTCATGGAGGGTTACTCGATAGATTAGATTCCGTGCTAGGTTTATTTATAATTAGTTATTTTATTTTTTTGAATGGCTAAAACTATGAAAAATATATCAATTCTAGGCTCAACAGGATCTATAGGCACTCAAACCTTAGAATTAGTAGATCAAAATAAATCTGAATATCATGTCCTTGGTCTCACATGTAATAAAAATATAGAATTACTTTCAAAACAAATAAAAAAATTTAAAGTCAGTCAATTTCATTCAAACATAAAATTCGATTCATCTGCGCAATTAGAATCACCAATAGACATAGCTACAAATGAAAAATTAGATAAATTAGTTGTTTCAACAGAAGGTTTACATTCTTTAGAGCCAACATTGATGGCACTTGAAAGCTCGAAAGAAGTGGGGATAGCAAATAAAGAATCTATTCTATGCGGATATGAGTTTATGAAAAATTCCATGAATGACAATTCAAAATTAATACCTTTAGACAGCGAACCTGTAAGTGTCAAAAATTTGTTAAAAAAGTCAAATAAACAAGTCAATAAAATAATTATCACAGCATCTGGAGGACCTTTTAGAAATAAAAAATCAACAGAATTATCAAATATTACTCCAGACGAAGCAGCTAATCATCCAACATGGAGAATGGGGAAAAAAATCTCTGTTGATTCAGCTACATTAATGAATAAGGCATTTGAAGTTCTTGAATGTAATTTACTTTTCGAGTTTCCACTAAATAAAATTGACGTAATAATTAATCCTTCAAGTAATATTCATGCATTAGTTGAATATAATGACGGTTCAATATTAGCTTCTCAATATGAACCAGACATGAAAATTCCAATATCTGAATTTCTCACGAATAGTATTTCCCCTTTTTCTGATCATATTTATTTAAATAAAAAAGACTTAATAAAACCAAAATTTGAAATTTTTAATTCTTCAAATTATCCCACTTACCAAATTGGGTTACATTATGGGAAAAGAAGGGGGAGTTGGATAATAGCACTGTGCGCAGCAGATCAAGCTGCAATAGATTTATTTCTTGATTACAAAATTAGATTCCTTGATATTCATAAAGTTATAGAAATTGTTTTATCAAATCATATAGAATCCAAAGTATCTAGTATTACTGATGTTTACAGAATATACAATTCAACAATACAAGAAACATACAAATTAACTGAAAACAAATGGAACTAACAGGATATATACTTTTTATACCAATTATTTTTTTTATTGTTGTATTTCACGAACTAGGACATTTTTTACTCGCAAAATTATTTAATATTGAAATAGAAGAATTTGCTATAGGATTTCCTCCTAGAATATTTGCAAAAAAAATATTTTCCACAGAAATAAGTCTAAATACAATACCTTTAGGAGGATATGTTAAACTTCCTGGAATAGATAAACCTGATAATGGCGATAGGTTCAGCCTAGGCCTTAGCATCAAAAAAATCCTAGTATTTGCAAGTGGGTCACTATTTAACTTTATGTTAACTTTCGTGATAATAACATTAATATACATTTTCCCTCATAAAACTATTTCCGGAGATATTTATATTCAAAAAATTGCTCCGGATTCTCCTGCTTACATATCTGGCCTAGTCGAAGGTGATGTTATAAAAGAAATAAATGCAAAAGAAATAAAAAACATTGATCAATTGATATCAGCAATCAATAAAACCGAAGATATTTCTTCCTCTATAAAAATTGAACGAAGTAAAAAATTATCTGCATTCAATGCAATACAAGAGACAACTAGCTTAACGCTAAATATAAAACCTCGTAAAAATGTTACGCAAAGAAAAGTAGTTGAACAAGTAAACGACTCGATCAAAGAAGTTTCTCTTGTGGAAGCAAGGACATATAATCCTGATTTGAAAATAGGGGACTTCATGACTGAAGGTAAATTAGGAGTTTTAATCAATATGCAAAATATGTACGAATCATCTGAAACTCTATCACTGAAAAATTCTATACAAAAATCTTATCAGACATCTGGTTTGTTATTTAAAAATCTAAATTCATTATTTGAAACTAATCAAGAATCAAATTTAGAATCAAGATTTACTGGACCAATAGGAATTGCTCAAATAACTAATCAATCAAGCAAACAAGGGTTACAATCAGTGGCTGAACTTGTAGCTCTGATAAGCTTTTCATTAGGAATATTCAATCTTATTCCGTTCCCACCTTTGGATGGAGGTAAAATTTTATTTGAAGTATTTACCCTATTTAGAGGAGGAAAACCTGTTCCGAATCATATAACGTATAAGATACAATTATTTGGTATGTTAGTTTTATTTAGTTTAATAATCTTAGTTACATTCAGCGATATTAAAAACATTATAAATACATAAATGTATAAAAATAAAAAAATCACAAAACCTATATATATTGGTGATATCCAAATAGGTGGAATATCGCCTGTTTCTGTACAATCAATGACTAAAACACCTACATCTGATGTAAATCAAACTGTAAATCAAATTTTAAATTTATCTGATAATGGATGCGACATAGTTAGATGTGCAGTGCCTGACGAAAAATCAGCTTTAGCTCTTAAAGATATTGTTCAAAACTCTCCGATACCCGTGGTAGCAGACATACATTTTCATTACGAATTAGCTTTAAAAGCAATTGAATCTGGTGTAAATGGGTTAAGATTAAATCCAGGTAATATAAGAGACAAATCAAAAATTACTGATATTGTCCAAAATGCTAACAAAAAAAATATCCCTATTAGAATAGGAGTAAATTTTGGAAGCTTACCCCCAGTTGGATCAATCGGAAAAACAAAAGGAATATCCCGGCATAAAATGGGAGTAGAGGAACTTCCTAAAATTGCAAATATAAATTCTAACCAATATTCTCAAGTAGAACATATGATTAGAACAGCGCTTTGGGAAATTAATATACTTGAATCATTGAAGTTTTATAATATAAAAATTTCAATGAAAGCATTTGATATAGAAACTACCGTAGAGGCATATAGAGGTATATCAAAAATTGTTCCCTACCCGATACACTTAGGAATTACAGAATCCGGAACAAAAGATTCTGGATCAATAAGATCTGCAGTCGGAATAGGAATGTTATTGTACGAAGGAATTGGAGATACAATTAGAGTATCTCTTAGTGATGATCCTGTGGAAGAAGTGAAAGCAGGGAATAACATACTTAAAGCATTAAACTTAAAGCAAACTGGAGTCACCTTAGTATCATGCCCAGGTTGCGCAAGAGCTGATGTTGATATAATTAAATTGGCAAATCAAGTAGACAAAATAACCCAAAAATCTAAATCAAAATTGAAAATTGCTGTAATGGGCTGTGAAGTAAATGGCCCGGGAGAAGCTAAGGATGCAGATTTAGGGATTGCTGCAGGTGTAGGTAAAGCAGTAATATTCAAAAAAGGGAAAAAAGAAAAAATTGTTAATTCAGATACTATGTTAGATGAATTTGAAAAAGAAATTCGAAAAATGGAAAATAAGATAACATGAAATTAAGTAAAATGCTTTTCAAATCACTAAGAGAAACTCCTTCTGACATAGAGTTAGAAAGCCATAAAATCATGATTAAATCTTCACTGATACATCAGGCTGGTTCAGGTATTTATTCTTACTTGCCTTTAGCATGGAAATCATTAAGAAAAATTGAACAAATCATAAGAGAAGAAATAGATAATGTTGGCGGGCAAGAATTAAGAATGCCTGTAATTCAACCTAAATCTTTATGGGACAAGTCAGGAAGATCGATTTCAATGGGGCAAGAATTATTTAATTTAAATGACAGAAGACAAAAACCTTTTGTATTAGCTCCAACGCATGAGGAATTGTTAACTTCTATAGTCAAAGAGATGATCTATTCATATAAATCTCTACCTCAACTCATTTACCAAATGCAGACTAAACTTAGAGATGAACCAAGGCCTCGGGGCGGACTATTGAGGGTGAGAGAATTTATAATGAAAGATGCTTACAGTTTTGATTTAAATAAAGATGGACTTGATGAAAGCTATGAAAATTTATCAAATGCATATATGAACATTTACAATAGATGTGGCTTGGAAGTAATAAAAATCGAAGCTGATAGTGGAGCAATTGGGGGTAAAGATTCTCATGAATTTGTTGCAATATCTGATGCAGGTGAAGATAAAATTGTTATTTGTAACAATTGTAATTATTCTGCTAACTCTGAAAAAGCTTCTTTTTCTAAAAAACAATACACAATTGATTCAAACTTGGAAAATCAAGAATTCCCCACTCCTGGAATTAAAACTATTGCATCATTATGCAAGTTTGCCAAAGTTGAGTCCTATCAAACCATTAAAGCAATGTTTTATAACTCCAAAGACGAATTAATATGCGCTGTTATAAGAGGAGACTATGAGATAAATGAACTAAAATTAGCAAGAGCAATAGGTGATCCAAACATAAAACCGGCTTCAAACGAATTGCTAAAAAAGCATGATATACCCGCAGGTTCTGCGTCACCCTTAGGTAAATCAATTAAAGTAATAGCAGATGATTCTTTACTAAAAGCAAACAATTACATTGCAGGTGCCAATAAAGAAGGCTATCACATTAAAAATGTGAATATTGGCGAAGATTTTACAGCTAGCATTATAGAAGATATTTCTCAAATACCAGATAATGCTCAATGTAGTAAATGTAATAAAGATTTATCATTTAAGAAAGCCATAGAAGTCGGACATATATTTAAATTGGGGACAATATATTCAGAAAAGTTTGACGCCAATTATTTAGATATTAATGGTAAGTCAAAAACAATAGAAATGGGTTGTTATGGTATTGGGACTGGTAGGCTACTTGCAGCAGTCATTGAACAAAATCATGACAAAAATGGCCCAATATTTCCTAAGAGCATATCTCCATACGATTTAATTATTTCTCCAATTAAATACGAAAATAAAATAATAAAAGAATATTCGGACAAAATTTACGATCTACTTAAAAGTAACAAATTTGATATAGTCCTAGACGACAGAAAAGAATCGCCAGGTGTAAAATTTTCAGATGCAGATTTACTTGGATTCCCAATAAGACTAATAATAAGTGAAAAACTAATCGAACAAAATATGATAGAAATAAAGTTGCGAAATTCTGAAGAAAGTATCAAAATTGAAAATAAAAAATTAATTGATTATTTAAAAAAGTGAGGATTCAATGAAAGATTTCAGAAGCGATACAGTAACTTTACCAACACCTGAAATGAAACAAGCAATTTTTGACTCAGAATTAGGTGATGATGTTTATGGTGAAGATCCTACGGTTAATGAATTAGAAAGGCTTAGTGCAGAAGTTTTTGGGAAAGAAGACGCTGTGCTTGTAACGACCGGAACGATGGGAAATTTAGTATCTATACTTACACATTGCCAGAGAGGGGAACAAATAATTATAGGTGATAAATGTCATATATATAGAGCTGAAGCTGGTGGAATTGCTTCACTAGGAGGAATTGTTCCAAGAATAATAGAAACAAAAGATGACGGAACTATGGATCTAGATGAAATTGAATCTTGCATCGAGCCTTACAATGTTCACAGAGCAGACACAAAAGTTGTAGCACTTGAAAATACTGCCAATGTTGTTGGAGGTAAAATTTTATCAAAAGAATATATGGATTCTGTAAAAAACATATGTAAAGAAAATAATTTGAAGCTCCATATAGATGGCGCTAGAATTTTCAACGCATCAGTAGCACTTGAAATGCCAGTATCAGAGTTAACCAAAAGTGTTGATTCGTTAACTTTTTGTTTATCTAAAGGCCTAGGAGCTCCGGTTGGATCAGTAATTGTTGGTGATAAAAATTTTATTCAAGAAGCTAGAAAGTGGAGGAAAATGGTGGGAGGTGGAATGAGGCAAGCAGGAATAATTGCTGCTGCAGGTATAGTTGGGATAAATAACCATTACGCACAAATAACCAAAGACCACAAAAATGCAAAACTACTCGCAAATGGGTTGAAAAATTTCAAAGAATTAAATGTTGAAGAAGTACAAACTAACCTTGTATTTTTTAGTCTTAACCTTAAAAATCCTGGATTACTAGCAGACAAACTAAGTGCAAAAAATGTTCTAGGTGGAAATTCAGGTTCTAGGTGGAGATTCGCAACACATTATGGAATTGAAGAATCTGATATAAATGAAACACTTAATATATTTGAGCAAGCACTAAAGGACATTTAAAAATGGATGAAAACTCTCCTTATTCATTTCAAGAAAGATCTCATATAGAGCTAAGAGCTGATACTTATACATTACCCTCCCCAGAAATGAGAAAAGCAATGTATAATGCCGAAGTTGGCAATGATGGATTCAGAGAAGATCCTACTGTCAATAAACTTGAAGAACAATCAGCAGAACTATTTAACAAAGAATCTGCTGTATTTGTTTCAAGTGGAATAATGGGAAATTTCTTATCAATTCTTGCTCATTGTAAAAGAGGAGATCAAATTATTATTGGCGATCAATCCCATATTTATACTAATGAACTTGGTGGATATGCTTCACTTGGAGGAGTTTATCCTGCAGTAATTAAAAATGAAACAGACGGAACTATGGATTTGAACTCAATAATAGAGGAATTAGATCCTTACGAAGGTTCTGATGAAGATATTCATCTAGCTCAGACAAATCTAATTGCTCTTGAAAATACTCATAACAGTTGTGGAGGAAAAGCAATAGATAATAATTATTTTAATAAAGTTCAATCAATTGCTTCAAATAAAAAAATCCCAATCCACTTAGATGGTGCCAGAATATTTAACGCATGTATAGCTTTAGAAACTTCCCCTTCAGAACTTACAAAACATGTAGATTCAGTTCAATTTTGTTTATCAAAAGGACTAGGTGCTCCTGTGGGGTCACTAGTGCTTGGTTCAAAAAGCTTTACAGAAAAAGTTAGAAAATGGCGAAAAACTATTGGTGGGACTACTAGACAAGCTGGAATATTAGCTGCAGCGGGACTGGTAGGACTAAATAAATACGAAGAAAGTATAAAAAGAGATCACGACCTAGCAAAATACCTTGAACAAAAACTTTTACAAATTGATAATATAAGTGTAGAACCTGTTCAAACTAATTTGGTTTTCTTCTCTATCAACTCAGATAATCCTATAGAGATTTCTAATAAACTAAAAGAAAAAGGTATAAATGGAGGAAGTGATAGTAATAGATGGAGGTTTGTTCCTCATTATGGATTAACTAAAAACGATATTGATTATGTTGTAAAAAACATGGATGAATTGATTAATCAATAATATTTAAACTCTTCATTTCTTCTTTTAAAGCTTTAAAAACTTCATTTTCTTGACCATGTAAAATTGTAATTGGATCAATATACAATTTATTATCTTTAATTCTTGAAAGAATTGGAGTTTTTCTAGATTTTAATTTTTTGTTTAATGTGTCTGCCTTTATACTCGATTTCTCAAAGTTAATTTCAAGAGAATAACTATCAACACTTTGTTCTGGAATACTTCCTCCTCCAATCATTGTGGATGATTTGGTGACTTGTAAAATAGAATCATTTTTCAAGTTCTTCTTCCATTTCACAACTAATTTATATATATCTTCAGTTTTTTTATTTAATATATTCCACAAAGGAATCTCTTTATATTTATCACTTAAATATAATTGCAGAGTAGCTATCAATCCGGAAAGTAAAATCTTATCTAATCTAAGTGCTCTTGTTAAAGGATGGTTTTCAATTATTTTTATATATTCATCTTTGCCAGCTATAATCCCTGCTTGTGGTCCTCCAATAAGCTTGTCACCAGAAAAAAACACAAGATCTACACCATCTGATATCGCATCTTGAACTGTTGGTTCATATTTTAATGAATAGTCAGTAGTATCAATTAAACAGCCACTACCAAGATCGTAAAAAACCGGAACATTATTTTTGTTTGCCATCTTAACTATATCTTTAATTTCTGGTTTGAATGTAAATCCTTCAATTTTAAAGTTACTTTGATGAACTAATAATATACATCCTGTTCTAGAATTAATTTTTGACTCATAATCTTTCACATAAGTTTTATTTGTTGTGCCAACATCAATTAAAATTGCATTACTTTCAGAAAGTACATCAGGTACCCTAAATCCTCCGCCTATTTCTACAGATTCAGATCTTGATACCAAAACTTCTTTATCGGAGCATATTGCTCTAAGACCTAAAAAAACTGCTGAAGCATTATTATTAATCACAATAGAATTCTCTGCTTGAGTTAATCTATTAATTATCTTTTTGAATGCTTTTAATCTACCGCCTCTTTTATTCTCTTCTAAATCATATTCAAGATTTGAGTAATTAGACCCAACCCTTTCCATTGCTTTAATTGCCTGAATAGGTAAAGGTGCTCTTCCAAAGTTGGTTTGTAAAATTACTCCTGAAACATTTATGATTTCCTTGGGATGATTTTCATGTAATTCATCTAATTTTAATTTTAAATCTTGAAATATAAAATCTAAAGTTAAATCACTATCTAAAGACTTTTTATGTCTATAATTATCTAATAAAATCCTAAGTTCATTTATTAAAATTTCTCTGGAATAAGTTTCTGAAAATTGTTTAAACAACTTGTGTTCAGAAATTTTTTGAATACTAGGGATATTTCGTAAATGATTGTTACTCATATATATTTTTTAGTACAGTTTAATAAAAGATAAAATAATTGTAAAATAATTATAAATTATTATCATTAATTCGCATAATCATGTACTGCAATTACTGCTTAACTAATAAAACCGATATTAAAGAAAATAAAATACGATGTGAATCAAGAAATTGTGATAATCAAGTATTTTTAAATCCAAGATTGGCTGTATTAGGTGTGGTATTTAAATCAGATGAAATACTATTGGTCAAACGAAATATCGAACCACATTATAATCAATGGAGCTTGCCGGCAGGTTATGTCGATTACGGAGAATCTCCAGAAGATGCTGTAAGAAGAGAAGTGTTTGAAGAAACAAATATAAAAATCAAAGTGTTGAATTTAATTGATGCAAATTTCAATGAAATATCTAAAGTTACAATATTATGCTATAAAGCTAACTACTTATCAGGAGAAATAATCATTAGTGAAGAATGTAAAGATGTAAAATTTTTTAAGTTCAATGAATTACCAAAATTACCTTTTGAAAATGATAATCAATTAATAAAATCACTTATAAACAAATAAGGAGGAAAAATGTCAGATAAAATAGAGTTTGATATTGAATTAGAATCAGATCATATAGAATGGTTAGAATCAAAAGTAAACCAATACGATTTAAATAACGTATCAAAAGCATTAAGAATTCTATTAGACTATAGTATATTAGATGCCAATGATGAAGAAATTTTTTCAGAAGAAAACATCAGATGTAGGCATTGTTAATTGAAAAAGACTAGTGATTTATCACGATTAAAAATAAATTCTAAAAATATAAAAGAATTTGCCCAAGCAGAGGCTATACCGTACACTGCTGAAGCAACTGATTATTACATACAAAGATTAAAATTGTTAGCCGATCCTGAAAGAGCCATTGCTTTATGTAAAAACAATAAAATCATTGGAACAACAAATTCATTTTCTTCTTATATTTCTATCCCTAATGATAAAAGTGTTAAAGTAGCGGCAGTTTCGTACGTAAGTGTACAACCTACTCACAGAAGAAAAGGGATCTTAACAGAAATGATGAATATTCAACTAAATGAAATACATTCAAAATATAAAGAGCCACTAGCAATACTATGGCCTTCAGAAACAGCAATTTATGGAAGATTTGGATATGCTCCAACAAAAGAAAAACACTACAAAATATCCAAAAATAATACACAATTCAAACCTGGATTGACAAATAATTCACTGGAAGTAAAATTTTTAAATAGGAATGAAGCTATAAATGCGTACGTAGAAATAAATAATAAACTTATGAGCACTAGACCAGGTGTTATGAAAATTAATAAGAAGTGGGCTCAACGCAGAATAGATGACTTGATTTTCAAACATCTAAATTCAGGAACTTCTTATTTTATCGGAATTTATCATAATAAAAAATTAGTTGGATTTGCTACGTATTCAATCGAAAACAATGATAATTCATACGGGAACATGCCAAGCTCCTTATATATGTGGGATATTATATACTTAGATTTAGATGCAGCAATTTCTATCTGGAATTTTTGCTTAAATATTGATTTAGTTGAAGAGTTTTATGCAAATGGAGTACCTGAAGATGATGTATTAGAAGCTCTTCTTATATCTCCTAGTGATTTAAATGCTAGAATAACAACAGGATTTTGGATTAGAATCGTTGATGTAGTAAGTGCAATCACATTAAGATCCTATGAATACACTGGTAATATAGTTTTCAAAGTAAAAGATTCCATAATCAAAAATAACAACAAAACATATATTCTTAATACAAATGACAAATCTAACCCTGTTTGCGAGATTAGCAATTCAAAACCAGATATTGAGATAACTATTCAAGGATTATCTGAAATTTTTCTAGGTACATTTGATTTAAATAATCTTATCGCGTCGGGTAACATAAATATAAAAAACAAAAAGGCTATTAAAATTATTAATAAAATATTCAAATCTGAATCTAAACCTTTTTGCCCAATGCATTTTTAAAGGAAAACATATGCCCAAAGCTGAAATATATGCGCTAGGAAGTGAAATTGTCCTTGGACAAACTATTGATACAAACTCTGCATGGATATCATCTAAATTAAATGATTTGGGGATAGAGACAGTAAAACATGTTGCTATAGCAGATGATATTGAGATTATCAAATCGGTATTAAATAATTCGACTAGTGAAATTATTATTATAGGAGGAGGATTAGGTCCTACTGAAGATGATCTAACCAGAGAAGCAATTGCAGAGGTTACTGGGAAAACGTTATATAAAGACCCAAAATTATTAGAAGAAATTGAAAATCGTTTCAGAAAACGTGGATTTATATTAACTAAAAATAATGATAAGCAAGCTATGATTCCTGAAACTGCTAATGCAATCCATAATCCAAACGGAACAGCACCAGCTTTTTCTATTGAATGGCAAGATAAAATTATTTATGCCCTGCCAGGTGTACCCCATGAAATGAAATGGTTATTTGAAAATGTAGTCTTGCCCGAATTAATACAATCATTTTCCATCAAAACAAAGATAGAATATGAAAGTCTTAAAGTATTAGGAATGGGAGAAAGTACAGTAGATGATAAGATAGGCGATCTAATGATAATTGATAATCCTGTAGTTGGATTATTAGCACATCCAGGTCAAGTTGATGTTCGAATAACTGCTACTGGAGAAGATAATGAAAGAAAAACTTTAATAGAACAAACAAAAAAAGAAATACTTGAGAGATTGAAGGAAACAACAATTATTTCAGAAGATTTAACACCTATCGAATACCTTCAAAACTTACTAATAAAAAACAACAAAGATCTAATAATACTTGATGAGGCTTCAAACGGATTTATAACTTCTGAAATTGGAGGAAATCCCAACTTAAATGTAACAGGAATTTCTGGTAGAAGTAGTGAAGTAGAAAAATTTCAAACTACAAAAAATGATACTATTTCTGTTTCGATTAAAAGTGAATATCTAGACAAAAATGTAAATAACTTAGCTAAAGGAAAAACTTATATACAAATTAGTGATGGTACAAAAGAAATTACAGAGTACCAACAATTTGGAGTAAGAAGTAAAATTGATAAGCAAAGATTGTTAATGCTTGTTGTACATTTGCTTATAAAATTTTGTGTATAACAATTAAAAAGGAAATAAAAGATGGAAATAGAATCTATAGTGTACAGGAATACGCAAATAAGAAAAATATAGATTTTTCATCACCAGTATTGTTTGTGACGTATATTAATCAGATAAAATCTCTAAGAAAAGATTTAGATCAGTTATAAAATTTGAAACACATAAAAAAGTTTTTGAAACAGTAGAATCAGTATTTTATAATTTTTGGAAAAGGCCAAATGGGTTTGGAAAACTTGGGGAATCAATAGACAAGTTACTTCAAAGAATTAATGTTCTTGATACAACAAAAGCTAAAAATTTAAGTAAAAGGTTTGAAGCATACAGAGAGTTACCAATTAACGAAAATAAGGATGCATTAGTAAAAAATTTATATTTAAATTAATAAATATATAAAAAAAGAGGGGCTCAAATGAGCCCCTCTTTTTTTAATTCTTAATATCAAATGTCTTAAAGAACATTTATTTAAGACACCCCGTTTGACTGTTTTCCAATATAATCCTCCTTCAAAAAGCATGAACAATTAATAAAAATGGGTAATGCTTATATATAAATTATACTATAAAAAAGAAATAATTAGTATTGGTAGCGGGGGCAGGACTCGAACCTGCGACCTTTGGGTTATGAGCCCAACGAGCTGCCACTGCTCCACCCCGCAGTGAAAAAGTAGTTGAATATTTTTGAGTCAATGAAACAAATTTTTTAATGAAGGTCAAGTCCTCGGCCTATTAGTACTGTTTAGCTGAAATAGTTACCTATCTTACACTTACAGCCTATCAACCATGTAATCTACATGGGGCCTTACCTTTAACCGAAGTTAAAGTGAGAAATCTAATCTTGAGGTTGGCTTCGCACTTAGATGCTTTCAGCGCTTATCACATCCGAACATAGCTACTCGGCAATGCTCCTGGCGGAACAACCGATACACCATTGGGTCGTCCTTCCCGGTCCTCTCGTACTAGGGAAAGCTCCTCTCAAATTTCTTGCGCCTACGACGGATAGAGACCGAACTGTCTCACGACGTTCTGAACCCAGCTCGCGTGCCGTTTTCACCGGCGAACAGACGGACCCTTGGGACCTGCTTCAGCCCCAGGATACGACGAGCCGACATCGAGGTGCCAAACCTCCCCGTCGATATGAACTCTTGGGGGAGAT
>CAJWSY010000006.1 GCA_913045935.1 uncultured Chloroflexota bacterium
CTTCATTTCTCTTTGCTCTATTTCTCTTTGCTTCATTTCTCTTTGCTCTATTTCTATTTGCTTCATTTCTCTTTGTTTCATCTCTATTTGTTCTTTTTCTTGTTTTTGTTCTTTTTCCAATATAGCCATTTGTAGCAATTCCATTTTTTGTTTACGCAAACATACTGCTTCTTCAATATCTAATACATTTTGTTTTGATTTATCTAATTGTTTAGCTTTTTGTTTTACTTCTTGTTGTAATTTTTTCTTTGATTTTTGTTGTAATTTTAGCTCATTTCGTGTTTTATATTTATTTTTGTATTCTGACTTATAATCTTTTTTGTTTTCAAATTTTGTATCATAAGATTTTTTTGATTTTGATTCATTTTTTCTTTTTTTATCATTTCTATTTCTCTTATTTTTGTTATCATTTAACTTTGTAGTCTTTTTATCATTTTGAATATTTTTGTTTAATTTAGTAGTTGTTTTTAAATTCCTCTTTTTTGATTTAACTACACACCAATCATCGTCTATTTTTATATCTTCTAATGCCATTTGAATATTTTCATTATAAATATTGACTTCATCAATCATGGCTTCATCTCCCCACCATTTTGAGTTAAATTCGTCGTATATACTTGGCATATTTGATATATTTTGTAAAATTGAAGCCATTTGTTAATAGTATATTATTATTTAATAACTTAGTGTTATGTGTTTGCAAAATAGTGAAAACAGTATAAGATTATTATGAGATTATTTATTTTAAATGAAAAATTTATTTAATTGTTTTTTAGCATTTGGGGTTATTACGAATTATGCATTTATTCCAAAATATGATAATACAAAATTAAGCATAAAGAATAGTCGGGTTAGTAATACACCATTATACCTGTCAAGAAATAGCAGTTTGTCAAAATATGAGTCAAATGAAGATTTAGATGAAGCTGATATTATAGAAAAATATAGTAATTGGTTTGGATGGTTTCCACCGGAAAAGAAGTGGAAAAGTGTTCGTTTTACATTTTATGCTATAAGTGCTGGTTTTTTATTAGCAGAAGGCACCCATAATTTTATAGAATATATGTATAGTCCAAAGCTTGATTTGTAATTTTTAGTATAAGATTAATTATTCATTATTAATTAATTGGAATGTCTACACTAATAGAAGATTTTGAAAATAAATCAGAATCTGAAATGGACATTGAAAACGAAAATAGTATAGAAAAGTTTGAACATATGGGATTAAAAAAAACAGTACTTAGAGGAATTTTTGCATATGGGTATGAAGAACCAAGTCAAATTCAAAAAAAAGCGATACCAGTATTTTTATCTGGAAAAGATATTATAGCTCAAGCACAGTCGGGTACTGGAAAAACAGCAACTTTTTCTATTTCAATATTACAATTAATTGACGAATCTATTAAAGGAGTACAAGCTATAATTCTGTCACCTACACGTGAATTAAGTGAACAAATATATACTGTTATTCGTGGTCTTGCTTTTTATACAAAAATACGTTTTGCTCTAATTTTAGGAGGACAATCTAGGTTTGAGCAAATAAATGAAATAAGAGATGGAGCTCAATGTGTTATTTGTACTCCAGGTAGATTGAATGATTTTTTACAGAATTCGTGTGTTGATGTTTCTAAAGTAAAACATATTGTAATTGATGAAGCTGATGAACTTTTAACAAATGCTTTTATACATCAAGTAAAAAATATTGTAGAAATTGTTCCAAATCAGGCTCAAATATGTTTGTTTAGCGCAACATTACCAAAATTTTGTTATAATATTTCTGAAAAATTTTTAGTTGATCCTATAAAAATTTGTGTTAAAAAAGAACAACTTACATTAGAAGGAATAAAGCAATATTATATAATTACACATGATGATAAGCAAAAATACGATGCTATTACTGATTTATACGAATCAATGATAATAAATCAGTTAATAATTTATTGTAATACTAAGCAAAGAGTAATGTATTTAGCAGATAATTTGACTAGAGATGGACATACTTGTACTTGTATTCATAGTGATCTAACTACCAATGAACGTATGAATGTGATGTCAAAATTCAGAAAAGGAGATAGTCGAGTTCTAATATCTACTGACCTTTTATCAAGAGGTATTGATGTTCAGCAAGTTTCTTTAGTTATTAATTATGATATTCCGAGAAATATTGAAAGTTATATTCATCGTATTGGAAGAAGTGGTAGATTTGGAAGAAAAGGTATTGCTTTAAATTTTATATTAGAGTTAGATAGAGAAACTATGCGAAGGTTAGAACAGTTTTATTGTACACAAATAGAAGAATTACCTGCTAATGTAGACACTATATTTAATCAAATATAGTAAATGTACATTTTAAATCTTCAAAAACAGTCATTACTCCACCCTTGTTATCAAATTCACCGCAATATCTTGGAGCAGAAAAAATTGTAACTAAATTTCTATTTCCATAAAATTCATATCCGTCTTCAACGACTTGATGACCCCTTACAATTAATTCTAATCCACTTGTTTTCAAAAATTGTAATAATACATCTCTACAAAATACATATGATACACCTCTATCATTTGGATGCCAACCTTTCAAGAATTGTGGACCATCCGTTTCTGGATCCGACCATAAAAGATCGCACAATATTCCACTATCTGGAATATCGGTTGGACGTTTTATATTTTTAATTTCTTTATAGTCTGTTAAATGTGGAGATATTCCACCATGCATACATAACATTAAAGGATCTAAATTTGGTAAACCTATTGTTGCTGCTACTGGCATCACATTAAAAGTATCTACAAAACATTTCCATAATTTTATTGACCCACGTCTTTTACATTCATCATAAAATCCATACATTCTAGAAACATCTGAAGTTTCATGATTCCCTCTTAGTAAAAATACATCTCTATGATACATTATTTTGTAACAAAATAAAAGACATATTACTTCAATACTTTGTTTTCCTCTATCAACATAATCACCTAAAAATAGATAACGATTATTTCTGGATGGATATCCCAATTTATTAAAAATTGATAATAAATCTGGAAATTGGCCATGAATATCACCACATATATGAACAGGAGGATTTATTGATATTAACATTTCATCATTTTCAAATACAACTTTTGCTTGACGAATTAACCAAAACAGCGCCTTCATAGAAATTGGTAATTTATCTGTTTTTGAATTTAGTAATGATTTAACAATTACATTTTTAATGTAATTATGTATTATTAATAATTCCTCTCTGCTGTTACCCATTAAAAATCTTGATTGATTTTTATCTGTATTTATTCTACGCTATTAGTTTGTTTTTATATTGATATAGTATATGGAATATGTATATTTTTTATCAATTAGTCTCGCCATAATAACATTATATTTAGTCTTCAGTTTCTATAAACAATATAACTTAAAAGAATCTTTTAAAGCATCTAATCCTAAGAAGGATTGTACAGGTAAAGTATACATCGATGAATGTAGTAAAGCCGAAGACAACTGTGAGGATTATTGGTCCTACGTGCCAAACAAAGGACCCACCGGAAAGGATATGAAAAATGCGAGAATGGCTATGGGATGTAACTACTCCGGCGGTGGCGGCGACGAGGCCAAGGCCGGATGTTCGTATAAAACCAACAGCGCCATGAACAAAGTTAATGATAATTGGCTGTGTAAAGATGGGACGTATAATGAAGAAGAAGAAGAAGATGAACAACCAGAAGAAGAAGAAGAAGAAGAAGAAGAAGATGAACAACCAGACCCGCAGGAAGAGGAAGTATGTAGGAAAGGTAATGCCACTCAATTCTCGGGTCTAGTATTGACTAATGGAAATTCTAATCAAAACAATGACACTTACACGTATATTCACGATCAATCGGAATGTGAATATAAAGGATGCTTAGACCCAAATGCCACCAATGCCATTGCAAAGCCTACTAATTTTACTGGAAAGATCATTAATAATAAACACAATTGTGACTATCCCCCGACACGAGAAGAGGTATGTAAAGAGGATATGGGGCAACAATTTGCTCGGAATTTAGAAGATGACTTGGATCTCCCCCAAGGGGCTATAGAATTGCAAAACGGGTGCTCGACCTCGGATTGTGTTGAAAGTGAGAACAAAACATATGAGCACAAACAATCGAAATGTAAATATAAGGCCTGTAGTAATGAATATTCAACTATAGTTACTAACTGGGAATCCAACGATAGTGGACTTCTTGAAGAAGCACAATCAAATTCAAATCTATGTATATCTCGGCAGCAGAAAACTGTTACTCATACTCCAAAAGTTGACGACATTGATCAATCAACATCTAATAATTGGAATGAAAAATGTAAAACACAATGGGGGTCTCCGGATGCTTGGGAAGGGGCTTGTGAAAGTGTAACAGATGCAGAGCAATGTAAAACTGGTAATATGTGGGTACTTGACAAAAATGGTAGGCCATATTTATGTAAATGGAATTCAGAAAATGAAAAATGTATGAATAAAGAAAGTTGTTTTCTCGGCACTGTAAACTTAGATTATAGAAATGGTCTTAAATCCGTTCACATTGGTGGTACATCAGTATTTAATGGATGTGATAATTTTGAAGATGAAGATGAAAAATTACGTTGTCAGTTAGCATTATCTCAAGAAAAAATGCATATTTAATAATAGCTATATATAATAATGAAAATAGTCAATTATATTCTTTTTTTAACAGCAATTTTTCTGATTTACTATTGCATTAAGAATTTCAAAATTTTAAAAACAAAATTGAATTTTAATAATATTGAATCATTTACGTCATTTAATATGTCAGACTATATACCTTCTGAATGGGACGAAAGTCCAACTGGTTTTGGTAGAAATACCACCGGATGTGGTTCAAATCCAAATAAAATTTGGGAAATAAGAGAACCTGGCGATGTAAAAAAATCACATGACGTATCTAATGGTGATTTAATCATTATATATGGAAGTGTTGACTGTACAGGAAAAGAAACTTCCGATGACATGACAATTAAGCTTAAAAATAAAAAAAATATTACTGTTCTCGGTACTGATAATGCTGTGTTTGCAGGAGGTATAAATATTGGAGGTGAGGCTAATAATATCATTATTCGAAATATATATTTTCATGGATTATATAGAGACGGTGAGAAGGAAGAGGATGATATATATGAAAACTCTAAAAAACCAGAAGATTATATTGCAATTAGAGGAGACTCCGGTGCTGCTAATTTTTGGATTGATCATTGTACATTCACAAAATGTGTAGATGGACTGCTTGATATGACAAATGGTGCAACAAGTATAACAGTTTCTTGGTGTATATTCAGTGATCCAACTGTATCAAGAGATAGAAGTAATGATAGGGAGTATAGTGACGAAACTTCACATAAAAAAGTAATGTTGATAGGTTCTGAAGACTGGCCCGACGGTCACGATAATGAAGAACGTGATATGGGAGCACAAATTACTATTCACCATTGTTGGTTTTCAGGTGCTACCAGAAATCCCCGCATAAGATATGCACAACCAGTTCATCTATATAACAATTTTCATGACCAAAGTGGGCGTTATGATATACTTGCTTCACGAAAAACAAATTCATTATCTGAAAACAGTTATTTTTATAAAAGTGGGAGACCCTATAAAACAGAAACAGGAGGTACTTTATACATAATTGGCAATATATTAAAAGATACTTGTGTTGATAATCCGAGCACAGTACATAATAGTGTCCATCACGCTGCAAAACTTTCTGATTGTTCTTCAAGTATTATTGCTGGAGGCGGGGATGGTAATTGTGAGGATGATGACAACAATTATGATGCCAAACTTTGTAACTTTAAATTTGAAAAAGATTCTACAATAAATAATTTGATTGATTATGAATATCAATTGGATGAAACAATAAACGTTCCAGCGCTGGTAACATCAAAAGCAGGAGCTGGTGGGAATGGATTTCCTAATTATACCATTCCAAGTGGAATAAATTCTGGAATTGTTACAACAGGAGCACAAGATGAATCTGGTGGAGCACAAGATGAATCTGGTGGAGCACAAGATGAATCTGGTGGAGCACAAGATGAATCTGGTGCTAATGGTGCAGATTGTACACAGAATGCGGTATGTGCAACACATGGTACAGACCGTCTTAGAGATTGGTTAGGAGGTAATGCAGATGCGCCAAAATCATGTCAAGGTGTGAATTGGACAGCAGTTAATCATAGAACTTACTTTGGCAATAAGGGGGCAAATACAAATGACGGCGGATATGGTGGATTAAAATATACATGTGAAAGAACAAGGGAAGTTAGTAATGATGGAAAAGAACAAAGAGGATGTGTATGGAATCTGGATGAAAGCGTTGGCGATAATGGTGATGCAAGAACAATACGCAATTGGTTAAAAAATAAATACGGAGAAGACGAACAAAATCTTCGAACAAATGGTCCATGTCAACCAGCTAACTTATGTCCTATTCAAGAGGTGCGTGGAGATAATGTTGATGAAGATGCTCTAAATATTGGTACAACTCCGGATGATGAGACTGGTGCGAATTGTGGTACTGGTGCTGCTGGTTCTGGTTCTGGTGCTGCTGGTTCTGGTTCTGATGGTACTGGTGCTACTGGTTCTGGTTCTGGTGCTACTGGTGGTACAGATGAATCTGGTACTACTGGTGCTACTGGTGGTACAGATGAATCTGGTACTACTGGTGCTACTGGAGTTACTAATAGTGATAATGTTACAGTCACACATAATTCAGGATCAACAAGTCAAAATAATTCTAATTACTGGAATTCTGAATGTAAACAACAATGGGGAGCGGCAGATTGGAAGAACGGTTGTGATGGAATTGATGAAGACAGTTGTAAAACAAGTGGTACATGGGCATATTCTAACGGAATGCCATTTTTATGTGAATGGAAAAACAGTAAATGTGTAAACAAAAGTTCTTGTTTGATTAAAGGAAGTGAAAGTAGTGGACAAGAAGGTACTGTTAATCTAGAATTAAGAGGAGGACTAGTACCAATCGGAGATGGTTACGTTGATTCTTCCCCTCCTGAAAGCTTGGGGTTTGGACAAGGTCATTTACAACCTGGAACTAGACAAACGCTTGATAGTGCGCGCAAAACTGCAGAAAGTGAATACAATGCTTACAAAGAGCATGAGACTGCCTTTACTGTAGCTCAAAATGCAGTTCAAAATGCAACTAATAAATTGAATAAGTGGGCAGCACATGATAATTTGGAGAAATGCACTCCAGACGGAAATGGCATCAACTATAGAGCTATAGCAAAAGCAAAACTGGAAGAAGATTTTAATAAGCCTGCCTTAATAAATGAAGCCCAAACCAAGTGGAATAATCGTGCAAATAATGGAATCAATACTTGGTTTTTGGAAAGTGATTTGAATAAAGGCTACCTCACATCAGCGATGGAGGAGCTCCAGTTGTCGAATGGCAACACACTTAAACCACTTACATCTGAAGTGGCGAACGCTATAAAGGTTCACAAAAATGAAAAAAAGAGAATAGACGACACAACTTTTTTACCACTTAACTTTCCTGATGAAGATTTAGTTTGTGCTGATGATATAGAGTGGAAAACCGATGGTAAAGTATGGTCATCTCGTAAAGCTTACGAGGATGCTATGAATGATAGAGAACAGAAACAAATTGATTATAACGAGAAATTGACTGAAAAGCAAAGACTGAAATATGTGTGGCAACAAGCTGAGCATGATTATCACGATAATGAAAGAAAAATTGCTAGAAAAGCATTATCAACTGTACAATTAAATATGGTAAATTAATTTAGGTAAATATTAGAAGACTATGACTGGTATAATATCTACAATAATAATTATATTTTTAGTAATTTTATTATGGTATTGTTTCAACTTTAATGAAATAGAGGAAATATTAGAATATAGAAAAGAGAAAAAAGTGAAAGAACCTATATTGAATAATGAAAATAATGAAAATACTAATAACCTGTCTGAAAATTTAGTAATAAATAATATTTTGGATAAATTGAAAAAAATTCAGACAGATATTGATGAGCTGAAGCTGTGTAAAAATGTAGAAGATTGTAAAGATGATACAAGATACAATTAGAAAATATTTGACAATTGAAAATGAAATAGAAAAATTGAATGAATTATTAAGAAAAAAGAGAGAAGAATATGAAAAAATTGGTAAAGAGATTTTACATTTTTGTAATGAAAAACAAAAAGGAAAAATTATTCTACCTGATGGGACTAATCTAAAAGTATGTAATAATACAAGTTATCAGAATTTGTCTTATTCAATGCTTGAAAAGAGTTTGAATGAATATAATACAAGAACAAATAATAATTTAAATGTAAAAAAAATGATAGATTTCATAAAGTTACAACGTAGTAGTAAAAAAACAACTGATATTCGTCATTTAAAAGCTTAGGATTTACTCATTAAATTATTTACTTCATTATCGATTTCATCTAATACTGCTTGGTCATCAGCACTCAAAGTTGTTGATTCAGATTCAATAAGTTTTGTGATTGTGTCTATTATTTTATCTATAGAACTGGGTACTGATTCAATATTTCCATTGGATGTTGGAAGAATAGATGATTTTGCATTTGTTTTCTTTTCAGCTACGAATTTAGACATGTGTTCACATTCTATAACAAAATCGTATAATTCACAATGACAATCATATTTACTTGGAAAATTATTGTTACTAATAACTTTATGTAAAAATGTAAGAGGTGCTTGAGGATTAAAAACCACATCTCCAACTGAGTTGAAAATATACATGGGGTTTTTCACATACAAGGCATATAAAACATACATTTCAAAAATATATGGTACTCGATAGTTACCATTTTTACACGAATTACATTCAGCTTTATATACAATATTTCGAATAATAACATTAAAAAGTTTTTTTCTTTCTGTTGTAACCTTTAAACATTTATCTTTGTTTGAAAGAGTGGTAATAATATTTGTAAATTCATTTGTTGAAAATAAGGAGTTATTCCAATATAAATCATATATTGCAATATCTACAAATTTTCCAAGAACTTCTTCAAGAAATGTATCTGTATCCATTCTTGTCTTAATTAAAAAGTCTAAATATATTTTATTTGTTTAAAGAGGCGTGTAACATTTTTTTTGATTATCGAAAATTTTAAATAAGGTATTTATTAATATGTTTGTTGGACAGCATACAAAAATAAGTGCAATAATATATCTTACTCAAACACTAAAAAAAGAAATAGATGAATCGGGTTTAAATGATCCACTTCTAATAAGATTAACAACAATTTTGAATTATACGGCAGTAGTTCTTTACAAAATAAGAGGCGGTCAAACAAGCCAAAGCGTACCTCTTCATTTAACAGTTATACTTCGTTTACTTGTAACATTAAAAAGAATTTACAGAGATGGTATAATTTATAGTGAAGCTGAATATCATAAATATCTAAAATGTCATCATCCAGATGTATATAGAGCAGTAATAACAAAGAAAATAGATGCTCAAACAGCATATAAATGGTGTTCTGAGAATTGTGATAAATATAGAGACTTTTCTTGTAAACTTACAAATTTAGTAACAGCTGAAGATTATTATAAATTAAGAAATGTAGCTACAATTGATGAAGAGCAAGTATTTGTTAGGGAACTTGTAAGAATTATTGCAAGATATAAAGCGGCGGCAGTAATTATAAATTCATTAAATCAGCATATTATAAATTTAAAGGAGCAAATAGAAAGATTAAAAGAAGAAAAACAAAGTTTAGGCGATAATATATTTGATGCTAATAAAACCGGTGGAATAACAGAATTATATATAATAACACCTATACCAGAAGATATAGACCAAGAATACGTACAAGTAATATCTGTTGATGGTAATGGAACTGGTTGTAAAATAAATATAGAAAATGGAACAATACAAGTTGTAGAAAGAGGAATTGGATATAAAATAAATGAAATAGTATATTTTGAAATAATTTTATCTGAGGTGGCTTTAAAAACTTTAAAATTGGGTTCAAGTTCATTATTACAATTTGTACATAGTGAAGTCAATAGCTCTATGTGTGCAAAATACTACTTGAAAGTACTGAATGTCCAATCAACTGACGCAATGTTAGCAACTAAAATTACTCTTAATGAAATTACATTCACTGTACCTATATGGACACGTATTTATAGTAATATTTCGCCAGGTGAGTTCGATATGAATAAATTGTTACAATTGAAACAAGATATTACTGATTTTGATGTTCAATATGCAATTCTTAAATATGGTAAAACAACTGATAATAATAATGATGATTTTGATTTATCACTACTTTAATCAGAACCAAATTCATTAGTTTCATTAATATTATTTGAATTGGTTCCAATAGCTGTAGGTTTAATGTTATATTCAACTATTTGTAAATCAACAATCGAATTTTTTAAAATTAACATCAAAAATGCGTTTTTATTTTTGATTTCATGAGAAAATAGAATAGCATTATTTCTGTCAAAGAAAGCTGGAAAATGATATATGTTCTTAAGTTCTTCATAAGATTTTGGTGAATTCAAAACATCATTAATTGATTTTTCACAACTTTTCAAATTTTTTAGGATACGTAACTTATCAACATAATTTTTACAAAGTAGTTCTGCTCTTTTGTAAATAGAATCAAAATTTTCCATATTTATGTATAATATGAAAAATTTGTATTGAAATAACACAAAAATAAAAATAATTCAAATATAACCAAATTGAATAACTTATTAATTAAAATTCCTAAAATTTAAAATTTACTCAATTTTTTTAAATATGTAAGAAAATAAATGACTAACTATCTTCAACCCACTGCTATTCCTTTGACGGCTTTAACCTTTACTAAGATTGATGTAGGCAGTGGTACAGGTACTTTTACCGCAGCATCTTTTGCAATTGAAGATTATGGAACATTGACAAATGTTACAATTAGTGTACAACGTAGTGAAAAAAAAATGACATATTCTTGTACTGGTGGAGCGGCAGCTTATACGTCAAATAATAATTTGTTAGGATCAGACAGCGGTTATTCTCATGCAACTTTGATAGAAGATGTTACAAATTATCATCCAAACTTTACAAATAATTCAAGACCTCCAGCTGAAATATTGATGGGAACTATTTTTAACATGATGGTTCGTACTATTTTCCAAGAATCTGGTTCGACAATTGTTACAACTGGTATTGATTTTACTCAAGTTGCCAGTAGACAAACAAATGTATTTTTTTATGATGTAAATGAATCAAGTGATGATGCTACAGAAGGTTTACCTTCAGATGTTATTACTCAAACTATTGCTAAATTTAATGCTGGTCAAATAGGTGATGGAACTGAATGGACAGATGAAATGGCATACTGGTCATATAGAACGAGCAGTGGTGGTGATCCAGGTGTTGAAAGTGAAAATGTTAATTTATCACCTAATGATAAAATTCATGTTCAATATTCACTTGCTTGTGCTTTTGTTGGCGGAGGTGATGGTACTGTAGCACCAGCACTTGTGGATAATGATGCTTTAGATACTCCTGGTACAAATATTGCTTTTGCGGGTACAAATTTTTCAAATGCAGATGTAACTATTAAGTTTATTCTTTCATGGGTTGTTGCTTAAATATTTTAAATTGGTAATGTTGATTTATTTTCATTCAAATATTCTCTTGATTTAATATTGAATCCTAAATTTGTTTGAATCGAAACATTCATCAATTTGACATTTAATAAATCTATTGAACTTGCATTTTTATCACCAGCTTGTCTTAGACCAAAACTATCAAATATTTTTGTTCCAGGATAAGCATTTAAATAATACAATTGTTTTTTTGAAATACTTATAGACATCGTTGCAAAACTGTGTCCTACTATAATATGTTCATTAGAATTTAAAAATTTAGAAAGTCTATTTAATCCATCAATATCAGTAATATTAACTCCTGCCCTATTTTGTGGGTTATTGCCGAAAGATACATTATTGAATAATATTCTATGCCCAGATTGTAAAGTATCTGGTGTCCAAGCCGTATCAGTATTAACTGAATTACCATTATTTGTATATGTATTTGACTTTAAATACAAATCAATAGTTTCTACTTCTTCAGTTAAATAATCTATATCAAAAATATCATTAATACCTTCAAGAACGTAACCAGATGGTTTTAGAATACGAATAGACATTTTTGAAACATCAGCAATTGGTGTATCAGAAGTCCAACCAACTGATGGTTTTGCACCATTACCTTTTGTATTCATTAAATGATAACAAACATTAGAATGACCCCCCTCTTTCCATGTTTTGTCTTTAATAAGTTTTACAAAAGATTTTCTTCCATGATCAGAACTAGAAACAAATTTACCAGAAAATTCATCAATTTGAAGATATAAATATGGATATTTATCAAGAGCATTTTGTGTTTTTTCTTGTGATACAGTATCGTACATTGCTGATGTATTATAACTTATATCACTTAGTATTACGTGTGTAAGACTAACACCTATTACATTTTTTAATGAATCCGGTATATTGATACCAGAATTCTGAGCAAATTTTTCTTTACCAATATCTCTGGAATTAGAATCAACATTACCAAATTTAACAACAAAATCATACATAGAATTTTTTGAATCAGTATTCCAAATATTTCTATCAGCACTACTTATGTCCAAATCAATTTGTGTGTCTTTAAATTTAATTTCATTTTTTGATGAAGAATTATTGAATAAAGGTGTGCCATGAAGAAGTTCTGTTTCTTCTTCTGTAATTTTAGGAGCAACTTGTAATGTTGACTGATCCAAAAAAGTATTTAGTTGTTCATCAGCAAATTGCTGTGGTTTTGTATATTGTACAAGCTGAGGAACAACTCTTATTAATACCTTTTTGTTAACGTCTTCAATTCTATCATTCGGATTTTTAACATTGAATTCTTCAATCATTCCATCGTAGATTAATTGCCTAGCATTGATTGATAAAGAATCTAATGCAATATTAGCTCTTTGTAACATATCATTATTCATTAAATCATAAAGCATCTCGAAATTAGTTCTATCGAAGAAACTTGACTCCATTAATATGTATTAGATATGTTTAGTCCTTATTTTATCCTTATTTTTATAAAGATAAAACTTCAACAAAAAAAATATTTAAGAATTAGATCATATAAGGATGAGTCATGCAATTTAATTCATACTTCAACAATGTTGTCGGTTAAAAAAAGAGGAAAGTCAAATACAAAGATATCAATAAGTGATGCAATACCCGTTCATTCAGAAACAGTATTAAGTCCTGAAAAACTACCTTCAAATCTAATTTTACATTTGAAGAAAATAAAAGGAGTTCAATGTGAGGATATTAATACTGCTGAAGATATATTGAAATATAAACCAGAAATACCAATACCAAATCCGTATGATCCTATAGGTCCAGATGGTTTTAGTTATGTAGAAGGTTCAAAAAAAGAAAATGTACAAGAAGAATATAAAGACATATCAAAGCAGAAAAACACATATAATAATATTAAATTGTGTTGGTGGTGTTGTCATGAATATAGTTCTAAAAGTCTTGGTTTACCAATAAGTAGAAATGATGATAATAGTTTTGAAACTATAGGAAATTTCTGTTCTCCAGAATGTACTTGTGCATATATAATGGATTCAGGTTCACGATATGGTGAACGATGGAAAGAATATGAATTACTTCATGAAATGATACAAGTCAATGAAAAGATTGAGCCAGCACCAAGAAGAGAATTATTAAAAGTTTTTGGAGGTGATTTAGAAATAAGTGAATTTAGAAGTAATACAAATTGGAAAATTGTATATCCACCTATGGTATCTTTAAAGATGCAAATGGACGATACTCCAACAGAAAAAGAAGGTTCACCTTTATTCTTATCATCAAATACATTAAAAATAGGTAATCTTAATTTAGAACATATTGATGAAATAATTCCAGAAAAAAGAAAGAAAAAGGGAAAAACAATCAATGTAAATGGTAGTTTAGATAGATTTTGGTCAACAGAATAAAGTTAATAATTAAGAATATAAAAGAAAAATGAAAGCTATTATTTAATTGTTTCGAAAACAAATGGGAAAAGAAACTCTGATTATAGTAGAAAGTAATGGAAAAACAAAAAAAATTGAAAAGTTTACAGGACATCAATGTGTAGCATCATTTGGACATGTATTTGCTTTGAAACCAACTTTGAAATGGTTTGATCCAGAAAATATTGATCCAGAATATATTATTCACAAAGGTAAAGAAAAAATTATTTCAAATTTGAAAGCTAAAGCTAAAGCAGCTTCTAGAATAATTATAGCATCTGATTTGGATCGTGAAGGAGAAGCAATTGCAGCTCATTTGATGAAATTATTAAATTTGAATGAAAAAAAAACTGAAAGAATAACATTTAATCAAATATCGGAATCTGCTTTGAAAGAAGCTATTGAAAACTCTGGAAAATTGGATAAAAATTTATATAATGCACAACAAGCCAGAGCAATAATAGATATTGTTTTTGGATTTAAAGTTTCTCCATTTCTTTCAAGTCATTTAAATATTAGAGCATTATCTGCTGGAAGGTGTCAATCACCAGCAGTTAGAATGTGTATGCAAAGACAAAATGAGCAAAAAATAGATAAAATCAGCATAAAAATCAATGCACATAGTCATGAGGTAAAAAATATTGTTCATATAGAACCTAGCTTTTCATATGATACTTGTAAAGATGAAATAATGATTTGGTTAAAAAATTTAGAAAATCAAAAGTTAAGAGTTAGTAAAGTGAAAGTTTCAAAAAAAAAGGAAACCCCTCCTCCTCCATTTATAACTTCATCATTGCAACAAATGGCATATAATCGATTTAGTTTCAATCCAAAAAGAACTATGGAAATTGCTCAAAAATTGTACGAAGGTGGCTATATAACATATATGAGAACTGATTCTGTAAATTTATCTTCACAATTTCAGGATATGGCAGGTAAATGGATAAAAGAAAAATATGGTGAAGAATATGTTAATCTCAGACAATATGGAAAAAAGAAATCTGGTGGAGTAAAAACACAAGATGCTCATGAAGCGATTAGACCTATTGATATAAATAACAATTCTCCAGATAATATTGAACAAAAAAAACTATATGATTTAATAAAACTAAGAGCTATTGCATCTCAAATGGCTCAAGCAATTTATTCTGAATCAAAATTAACTTTAGAAACAAAACGGATTGATTCTCAAATCGACATTTGGGAATCAATAAGTAAAACAATAATATTTCCTGGATTTACTTGTTTAAGAGGAAATATTATAAAAGATGACTTACAACAAGATAGTGTTACTAAAAAAAAATATAAATTAAATGATGAATTAAATATTGTTTGTGTAAATGTAAAAGAACACGCAATATTGCCACCACCCCCGTTTAATCCTGCCGGATTTGTAAAAATGTTAGAAAAAACGGGAATAGGAAGACCATCTACATATAGTTCAATTATAGAAAGAATCCAAGAAAAAGATTATATATGTTTAGGTAAAAATAAGGTTTTAGATACTGAATTAAATGAATGGACTCTTGATAATCAAAATGATGATTCAAATAAGATTATTAAGGGAAAATATTTACAAAAAATTGGTGGACAAAGCAATATATTTGTAGTAACAGATTTAGGACAAAAAGCATGTAATTTTATGGATTCAAGTCCAATAGAACCAATTGTAAATTCAGCATTTACAAGTGAACTTGAGGATAAATTAGATCAAATTGCAAAAGGTAAATTAAATTGGAAAATTGTTGTAAAAGAATTTTATTCTGAATTAGTAGAAAAATTATCGTTACAGCCTCCACCAAAAAGATATAAGAATTCAGAAAAAGAAATAAATTGGGTTAATATATTAGAAAAATCCTCAGAATATACTATTGGTGTTATTCGAACACAATATGGTTTATGTATTGCAAAAGAATCAGAAAACAATGAAATAAGTTATTCAAAAATGCCTCCAAATGTTAGTCCTGAAGATTTAGATATTAAAGAAGCATTGAATATGTTTAATTATCCTTTAAATATAAAAGATAATATTGAAATTCGTATTGGCCCATATGGATGGTATGTAACAAATGGAATGAAAAATATAAGTTTAGGACAAAACAGAAATCCTCCATCAAAAGAAGAAGCATTAAAAGCTTTAGAACAAAAGCCAACAAGTGAAATAATTAAAAAAATAAGCAAATATTGGACTTTACGACGTAAAAAAGAGTCTTATTTCTTAATGTATTCAAAAGGAAAAAAACCAATATTCTATCCTGTTCGTGATCATGAAGGTGAATGGTCTGTATTACGTTGTGAAGAGATCCAAAAAAAAAATAAAAGCAGAAAATAATATGGAATCTTGGCTAATCAAAATAATAATAACCTTTATTGCTGCTTTATTTGTTGTTTATAACTTGTATTCGGGTATAATTTCTATATTTTCTACAACGAATCATACAGTAAAACAAGGAGGACGCGCAATTTGGTACTCAATGTAAAACGTATGTACCTGTATGTAAAACAACAAAAATATTAAAGTTTAATATTTTTATTTATGAACAAGTAATTCTTTTGAAGTTGTAGGTCTATTATCAATTTTTGAAATTATTTCTTTCATCATAAATTTTGCTTCATCTGAAACATTATCTGATTTACTAACTTTAATAAGTTCATCTTTCATCCATTTTGGAGTAACTCCTTTTTTTGACTCTCTTGTGGTAAGTTTTAGTTGAGACTTATCATTTAGTTGCATTGCTGGAATATCATTATGTTTCATAAAATTTTGAATTTCATTTTCTACAAGTTTTTGTGCAACCTTTAATTCATTAATCTTCTTTTGATAAGCTTTAATTTGAGTCTTAAAATCTAAATATCGTTCTACATTTTTAACGACAATCGGATCATTCAATTCAGTTATTCCATCAGAAGATGATACATTGGATGCCATATTTAATGTTCAACTATTATAACTTTATGTTTAAGTAATACTAATATTATATAAATAATTAATAAATAAATTATGCGAAAACGCTTTAAATTTTTAATAGCATCTACATCAATTGGGGGATTGTATATTTTGTTTGAATATTTTATACATAAGAATAGAACAAAACAAATAAAAAAACAAAAAAAAGTATTAAGTAAATCACCAAGTTATGGAAGTTTAGATAAACTAAAATATGATATTCTTATTGCACAAGGAATTGAAAAAGAAGATATGTTAATAACTTTAAAAGAATGTTTTGATGTAGATAATCCAGAAGAATTGAGTTTAGAAACTTTAACAAAAGTTTTACACGATAATCATCCTTCAAAAAAGGATATAATAATAGACGATTTTATACACAAACCTTTACCATTTACATTACAAATCACAATGAGTGTAGCAAACTGGTTAACTTTTAAAATTCTAGAATCTATTTGTAATATTGAAACACATCAAGGAGAATGTATTATACATGCTTTTTTTCCAAAAAAACCAAAAACTAAATCATATGTAAAATATAAAAAAACATTTATTTTATTTGCTGGATTATCAGGTTCTGTAGTTCAACTATTCAAATTAATAAATATATTGATTAAAAATGATTATGATATATTGTTACCGATGTATGGTCCTGGTGATTTATCATTAAATCACAATTTGAATCATAATCAATATGATTATTGTAATGAAATTATAAAATTTTTACTTAAAAATAAAATTGAGAATATTCATTTATTTGCATGGTCTTTGGGTGGTATAAAATATTTGTGTTTTGAAAGTTTGATATTAAATAATTTTAATTTGTCAAAAAAAATAAAAATTAAATCTGTTCATCTATTTGAACCTTTATTAACATCAAGAGCTGTAATTGATATGCATTTCACAACAAGACGTTCTATATTTAAAACAATTAAAGTTGTAAATTCTCGTACTAAAGACAAATCTTTTAAGTATTTGTTATTGAATTGTATTATGGGTTATTTTGTACATACAATATTAGGATTAGGATGTGCTAATAGTACGGATTATTTATATTATACAGAACATAAGAATAATAATATTGTGTATCCGTATCAAAGATATTTATATATTTCTACAAATGATTTTTTATTCAATGATACTGCAGATAAGCATGTAATTGAAAACAATTTTAACAAAGAAAATGTATATAGTCGAGTTGGTTATCATGGTGGTTGGTTAAGAAGTAAACAACTTGACAATATATTTGATTCAATTATTTCTCAGAATTAAGTTTTTTATTATTTTCAGATCTATTTTTTGCTTCTAATTTTCTCCTTAGACGATTGCGTACTCCATTTCTTCTGCCTCCACCTCTCATAGCTTGTGAAGCTTGAAAGTTAGGAAAACCTGTTCCTGGTTTTTTCATAGAATCAGCACACAATTCTTCGAGAGCACTAAAATCATCATCATCATTAACTTCTTGCCCTTTTTGTTTCATAAATTCTTTGAAAATGCCTTGAACATCTTTGGATTTAAACATTTTTTTGAATTTTTTATCTTTTTTCATTTTTTCCATCATAGTGTGAACTTCTCCGATTAATTCTTCTTGATTAACATCACCAGACTCCATTTTAGTTTTAAGTTTTGATGCAACAGTTTGGACAAGATTTTTTAACCCTCCACCTCCAACCAATTTTTGCATTATTGATGAAACATCAGGACTATTCATATCACTAATGTCACTCATATCGAATGCCGACATATCAATATCTTCTGCGATTTCTTTGGCAAGATTACCAATTTTTGTGTCCTTAAACATATCATTATATTTATTAGTAGGATCCTCATCACATGTGTCATCGTCACTGGTATCTGCGGATTCTTCAGAATCAAGTTCTTCTATATTTATTTCAGAATTATTATCCATCAATTTTTGTATCATTTCCATCATTTGTTCTTGAATACCATCACTTTCTTTCATAAAATTTTCATCACTAAATTGTTCAAAAAAATCTTCTAAATTACTTGATTTTGAACGAATTGTTGTTCCAATAAGAGATAAAGTTTGTAAAAATTTCCATATTGCTTCAATATTTTTGTCTTGATTAGACTTTTTAATAGTTGAATTAAAAATAGTAGATAAATCAAAATTATCAATAAAAATAAATTGATCTTCGAACAAAGAACTGTCCATTTTTGATATTTTATCCATGTTGGTTCCTATACATTTCATGAATTTTTGTAATGGACGTGTATCTTGTAACATATCAATTTTATTTAAATTTGTTGTTTTTTCTGGATAACATCTTTTTAAATTAGATATAAAATCATTTAGTGTTGTGTTAAAAGTTTGGACAAGTTCCATATTTAATTTTAATATTACAATATTCATTAATAACCGCAGATTTGTAATATTTTATTTGATATACTTAATGAAGCAAACACTCCCTTTTATTGAAGTAGAAGTTTTAAGACCTAACCCAAAAGCAGTAATTCTAAAATGTAAACTTGCCAAATGGGATAAAACTACATCTGTATCATATAAGGCGGCTAATTCTGCGGATTATAGACAAAGCTATACTGGCTCTGGACTACCTTTCCCAGATGCGATTGTTGCTATGGATAATACAGACAACAAAGGAACAATTAAACCATCTTCAAAAGAATTTGTAATTAAATTGAAATATCCAAATTCATATTATAGTCATCTTGGAACAAGATTAATTTTACCACATGTACATCTATCAGTAAAACAAAACAACAAAATACAATCAACAAATATTCAACTGGGTGAAAATGCTCCGTTTAGAACATTAACTTATCAAACAAATCCAGTACCAAGAATATCACCTAATTTTTATAGTCGTAAAGCTGTAAAAATGCCTAGATCTCAAGAACAAATACTTAGAGATAGTGGATATTCTTTAGAAACACCTAAAAATTTTTGGGGAAAAGCAGTACCACCATAAGTTAAAAATGTATAAAGTTGTTTCTTGGAATATAGTATAAAATATATATGATTCAATTAGAATCACATTGGAGTTTTTGGTATCACTCTTCCAAAAATAGAAATTGGGATAAAGATAGTTATCAATTTTTGTTTAAAACTCAATATGCTGAAGAATTTTGGGGAGTTTTTAAATTATTGACTCAAAAACACTATGAATCAGGTATAATTTTTATTATGCGAAATGATGTATTTCCAGATTGGAAAAGTTCTGAAAATATTAATGGTGGTTTTATATCTATAAAAATAGACAAAAAGAACAAAAATGAAAAATATAATGATTTAGTGAAAATATCACAAAAATGGATAGAAAGGCTAATTTCAGAAACTATAACTAACAAAAAAAATATAACACATGGAATTTCATTAAGTCCAAAAAGTAATCATTGTATACTAAAACTTTGGTTAAATGAAAAGATAAAAGATGTAAAAACTATGTTATGTAATGATTTACCATTAGCAAATACTAACAAATTTACAGCATTTTCCCATAAACATTAAAATAGTATTTTTTGAAAATTAAAAATTAAATAAAAATTTAAGAAGATGCTTGTGATGAATATTTTTGATAAAGATCCTCCGCATTTTTAGCAGCAAGTATTGCTTCTTCTTTAGCTTTCATCAAAGCTTGTAAAGTTTCATTATCTAAATTTGTTGTACTAATTTTTTCTTTATTATTTTCAGTTTCTGGTTTTTTCAATACAGACTTAGTTTGTTCTAATGTAGGTTGTGGTGTAATTTCTTGTGGAGACACTTCTTTTGGAACTTCAGTTGAAACTTCTGCTGAAACTGTTGCTGGAGCTTCAGCTGAAACTTGACCTGGAACTTCACCAGTAACTTCACTTGGAATTACAATTTCTTTGGTTTGTTTTGGATCTCCAGATTCAACATCACTTTCATAATCAGTATCTTCATCTTCAGTCGCATAATCAGTATACTGAAATTGTTCTTCTTTGTCATCTGTATAGAAAAGACAAAAATCAGTATCAGAAGTATCATTCTTTTTTTCTTCAGGAATTGTTACAAGACCTCTCAATACAATATCTGGATTATATCCTCTTGGTTTCATGAAAACACCTTTTACTTCAACTAAAGGTACTACATTACAATTTTTGATTGAATCAAGTGGTATTAAATTTTGTTCAGAATCCATACATTGAACTTCATACGAACTTTTGTTACCTCTAGTACGTATATGTACTCTTGAACAGAAAACATTATCATCATCAATAATTGGATGATACATTTCTTTTATTTTATTTGGAGATGGTTTAGGTTTTCCAGATAAAGCACCGTTCTCATTCCACATATGTCCAAACCATTGATCGTGATTATTAACTATTTGACTTACAAGCCAAGTTTCTAATGTATCTATAAATTTTTTAAATTGAACATGTTTCGGTTCATTATCAAGTAATGTTACACGAAAAAAACCATTTTTGGAAGCAGTTTCTATATCAAGATTGTCTCCAACTTTAAATGCTGGTAATGCAAATTGTAAGCTTCTTGATTCATCTCGCAAATGTTCAATAACACTTTCCCAAGATCCTCCAGCTAATTCATCACCTTTTACTAATTTAAAATCATTTAAGTCAACCATATCGTAATCAGGTACAAGTTCCGTATCAGAGTCATAATCTTCTTCTACATTCGATGCCATGTGAGTTGTATTTAATGATGAAAAAATATTTCTAAATTTAAACGCAGACAAATGATAATCAGAGAAATTATACATGATTTATTACATCATACACTTGATGAAGTAAGAGAAAAACAAAATATGATGCGATTACAAACAGATCTCATTGATCCTATTATTCAATACGCTTTTGCACATTTATATCCATATATAATTGTTACATCTATACTTTTTTTCTTTACATTTATACTTGCTGTTGCGATTCTTATTTTTATTCTAAAAGGTCAATCTTTGTAGACTAAAAACCTTTTTTAAAACAAAATTCGGCTTTTTCGAATACTTATTCAAGTATGTAAGTTTTGTCATTAACTCATTGTATTATTGGTTTAATACTTATAATTATAAATTTGAGTATAAGTTTATAATAGAAAATATATATTATATTTCTGAAGAAACAAAATGAGTTTTTATAATGAAAAAGATGAATTATGTAAAGATGAATACAAAGAATGGTGTAATCAAGAATGTGATGAAGGTTTAAAAAATATTGATTTTATAAACTCTTTTTTGGATAAATATGTAAAATGGATAAAAAAACAGAAAACTGTTGTAGGAATAGAGACTCGAGAACTAAAAATGAAAGATTATTTATCTTTACATAAAGAAAAAATTAGAAAAATCATTTACAATATGAGTATTTGAACTATTTTAAAAATATATTTTTGAAAAGAAAATGTGTAAAAAAATGATTAAGTCTAATCTTATATTTATTATAACATTATCATGGAGGTAATGCATGTTGTAAAACGTGATGGCACAAAAGAAACGGTGTCTTTTGACAAAGTATCAAATAGATTAAGCAAGTTAGTTGAAGGAGATGGAAACCAAAAAAAGTTAAAAGTTGATTATATTGCTTTAGCTCAGAAAGTTTGTGGAGATATGTATTCAGGTGTGCGTACATATGAGTTGGACGAATTGTCCGCACAAACATGTGCCGGAATGATTACTGAATGTGTAGACTATGGTGTTTTGGCAAGTCGTTTGGCAATTTCAAATCATCATAAAAGAACTTCACCTTCATTTAGCGAAACAATTCAAATTTTGTATGAAAGTACAAACAAGCTTGGGAAAAAAGTACAACTAGTTACAAAAGAGCTTTATAACACTGTTATGAAACATAAAGTAAAATTAAATCAAATTATTGACTATTCGAGAGATTATGATATTGATTATTTTGGATTTAAAACTTTAGAAAAAAGCTATTTACTAAAAGTGAATGGAGAAATTGTAGAAAGACCTCAACATATGTTTTTGAGAGTATCTCTTGGTATTCACGGATCTGATATTAAATCCGCTATTCAATGTTATAATGCTTTATCTCAAAAAAAATGTATACATGCAACACCTACATTATTTAATGCTGGTACTGTAAATGGTCAACTTGCGTCATGTTTTCTAATGGGAATTAATTCAGATAGTATTGTTGGTATTTATGATGCTTTGAAAGATACTGCTCTTATTTCTAAAAATTCTGGAGGAATTGGTATCCATATTCATGATGTTCGTGCAAGAGGTGCTGAAATCGCTGGAGGCACTGGTATTTCAAACGGTATTGTACCTATGTTACGTGTATTTAACAATACGGCACGCTATGTTGATCAAGGAGGGGGAAAAAGGAATGGTTCTTTCGCTATTTATTTAGAACCATGGCATTTAGATATTCATGAATTTCTACAATTGCGTAAAAATCAAGGATTCGAAGAAGTTCGAGCAAGAGATTTATTTTATGCAATGTGGATTCCAGATTTATTTATGAAAAGAGTACAAGAAAATGGAAAATGGACTTTAATGTGTCCTCATTCATGCCCTGGATTATCGGATGTATATGGAGATGAATTTGAAGAATTATATACAAAATATGAGAATATGGGACTGGGAAAACAGGTTGATGCCCAAGAAATTTGGTTTAGTATTCTAGAAAGTCAAACAGAAACTGGTACTCCATACATCCTATTTAAGGATAGTTGTAATAAAAAATCAAATCAAAAGAATCTTGGAACTATTAAATCTTCTAATTTATGTTGTGAAATTGTAGAACATACTTCAAATGATGAAACCGCTGTATGTAATCTTGCCAGTATTAGTTTACCAGCTTGTGTTATTAAACCTAATATAAAAGATGGTATTAGTATTGTTGGTATTCCAAAGTGTGCATTTTGTTTGTTGGCAAAAGCATGGTGCGATAGATGGAATCTTGAATATACATATGAACAATTACCAGGTCCAGAAGTTGGAAAAAAATATCCACAAATTAGTGTAAACGATTTCAAAGGGGGATTTACTGATTTTGTTGAAGCTTTTCCTGTAAACTATGATTATGAAGCACTTACAAATATCACAAAACAATTGGTGCGTAATCTTAACAAGGTAATTGATAAAAGTACATATCCAATTGAAAGTGCAAGACGTTCTAATATTAGACATCGACCAATTGGTATTGGAGTACAAGGTTTAGCAGATGTGTTTATGAAAATGAGAATTGGTTTTGATAGCCAAAAAGCAAAATTTATTAATGACAAAATCTTTGAAACTATTTATTTTGCGGCTGTTCAAGAATCTATGACTATTGCAATGAAAAAGGCTGAAAAGAAGAAAGTTAGTTCTCCTCCATCTTCATATCCAGGAGCATATTCAACATTCGAAGGTTCTCCAATGCAAAAAGGACAATTTCAGTTTGATTTATGGGATAAAACACCTTCAAAATCAGAACCATGTTATGATTGGGAATCACTTAGAAAAGATGTTCAAAAATATGGTATTATCAATTCACTTCTTGTAGCACCTATGCCAACAGCTTCTACAGCTCAAATTCTTGGTAATACTGAATGTTTTGAACCAATTACATCAAATATTTATGTAAGAAGAACACTTGCAGGAGAATTTGTGTTAATGAACAAATATTTACAAGAAGATTTAGAATCTCTAAATATTTGGAATAGTGAACTAAAAAACTCTATTTTAGCAAATGATGGTAGTATTCAACATTTGAATGTTCCAAATATTATTAAAGATACATACAAAACTGTATGGGAAATTTCACAAAGAGTTCTAATCGATCTTGCAGCAGATAGAGGAAAATATATTTGTCAATCACAAAGTCTGAATTTATTTGTAAAGGAAGCTAAATTTGATGTGATTACATCAATGCTTTTCCATGCATGGAAAGTGGGTCTAAAAACTGGTGTATATTATCTAAGAACACGACCACAATCAAAGGCACAATCGTTTACTATTGCTCCAAAAGAAGAACCTGTTTGTGAATCTTGTAGTGGATAAATTATACATAACAAAATCGATTAACGATGTTAAATCTTATTAAATGGTTCAGGTTCAATATGATAACGAGTTTTAAGTATTGTTTTTATTATTTCAATTTTTTCTTTTGAAATATTTGGAAGTTGTAAATCCAAAGAATAAATAATATTTTTTTTAAAATTGTCAATTAAATTTGAATTTTCAAATTCAAATGATTTGATTACTTTCAATTTGTCACAATGATTTTTTATAACTGAAATAAGCTCTATTTCATCTATATTTTTATCGTTAGGCAAATGTATAGTTATTCCATACATTATATTAAAACATAAATTTTTTGGCGAATTAATATTTTACTATTATTAACTAATAATATCCCTTTTTACAATATTTTTATCTATAAATTTTTTAAATTCACAACTACTTTCCAAATTATACATATTAATTTTTGAACGCATATTTGTTATATTAGGCTCTATTAATTTTTTGTATTCTTCACTTGTTTTATATTCAATACAATTATTTATATAATCACTTAAAACATTTTCAAAAGAATTAGTACGTATATCTTTTGATTGATATAGTCTTATAAATATATTTCTTAATTCACTTAGTTCAACTAACGCTTTTAGTCTTCCATTTGACAATGTTTTATATTCTGGAGTTATAACAATAATTTCTGACAATATTTTAAAAATATTTTCAATTGGTGGTAAAGGCATTCCTTTCAAAGATTTTCCTAAAGATTTAACTTTATCATTAACTATTTTTAAAATTGATTCACTAAAAAATACACTGTTGATATATTTGGTTGCAGGATTATAAATACGATTATTTTGTTTCAAATATATTTCAATATCGCGACCTGCCAATTCTAGTGAATTATTTTCATCTGAATCATTTTCATTAGAATAAGATTTTGACAAGATTATTGTAGCAACTGCATGAATCATTTCTATTGAATTTTTTGATATTTCATCTGAAATAGCAATTATATTCATAGAAAGCTCTATAAGTTCACTATAAAATTGAGAAAGACTTCTTTCATTAGAACGAAATATATTATCTATGTTTTTATAAGAAAAATCATTTATTAGAGAATACGGAATTATATTCTTGTTTGAATTAGCACTTATACTTTTCAAAAAATCACCATATTGTTCAGAATTAAGTAAACTCTTTTTATATTCACATAACACATATAGTTTGTCTATATTAGATACAATTTCATCTATAAATTTTGATAAGTAAATAGATGGTATTTTACCATAATAAACATTCGCATTATATCTATAAGATTGTTCACTAAGGATTTTAGCATATATACAAAATACTTTTTTGAAATTTAAAAATAATTCATTATTTAGTAAATCAGAATTTGTTGAATATGACACCTCTTTGAGAATATCATAAAAATAATAAAGATTATTATATTCAATATTCATTTCATTCCATATAGACAATCTATAAACGAATCTATTTAATCTATATACACGTTGATTATGAGGAATTTTAGATAGTATTACTTTTAACCATTCATCAACCATGTTCATAAATACAATTAATACAACATTGCTATCAATGTTCTTAAAGTCCATTTGTTCGTTAGAATCTATGGTTTCGTATGTGTCATTCATGTTATAATTTACCATCTTATTTAAATACAAGAAATATATTACAGTATAAGTAATAGAAATGTCAAAACTAAGACGTTATAATTGGAAAGGATATAATACTCCAGTTTCGGATTTAGAAAGCTCTATAAACTCTTCAAATAATAATTTTATCAAATTTTTAGAATTAAAACAACACGTTTTTAATATAATCGCCAACAATGATTATTTTCATAAAGAGTTTGATCATTATGATGAAATGAGCATTGTTAACAATAATTTTGTTGATTTTACCAATAATATTGGACATAAACAACTTGATGTAAAAATACAACAAGATAATGAGGAAAAAGGTGATGAATCTTCTTCTGATATATACAAAAAATCATATATTGAAGCTGATAGTCACATAATTATAGATAAATGTTCGAATATTTCATCAATTTCTAAACTAAACAAAATTGTTTCAAATATATGGCATAAATCACTTATTTTTTCATATTATTGTTACAATACAGAAAGACAATGGGATAAAGCTGATAATATACAAAATCCTTTTTTTATTGCATTAAACATTCTTAGACAAATACAAGTTGATGAAAATCCTTTAAAACTAGCACATTATGCAACAATTCCTAATGATTTAGACGAATTAGATGAAATAAATGAAATAGATAAATTATTCAAAATATTTCCATTACCAGAAGGATTTCCGATACTTGAACCAATGTTAGTCGAACATTCTTTTAATACATGTAAAGATACACTTGATCCTTGGTTAAGTAAAATATTAGAGAATATTGCAGACAAACTAAATTTTTCTGATGAATTATGGAATAATGTGTATGAAGAAATGTTAAATTTGATTAATTTTTCTTTGTTTGTTTCTGCTCCAATATTGTATCAAATGTATAATCAAAATATTATAGTTGGTACAATGAATCATAAACTGGTTGTATTTTCGGTTTTATTCAATGTACAGAAGAATACAAAAATTAAAGCTTCCAGTGCTATTCAAAAAATATGGAATTCACATTCTTCTTATGAACAAGCTTATTATTATTTTGTATCTGAAGATTCTAATATAAAAGAAAGACTAATTCTTCTATTACCTCCAAACATATACTATAATGATGAAGAAATATTTGATGTTATAAAATTACTTGAAAATTCAGAAGAAAGAAAAAAATTAATGTCTAAGTTTGTATACAAAAAGGCATACGATACTATAAATAGTATTGAAAAAGACTCATTTGCTTATATTGAAAATCTAAAGTCCACAAAATACAGTATAAAATGTAAAAGAAACTATTTAGAAAATATAAATAATCACTTAGAAAATATCAAAAATATAAGAAAATTCTTAGAATTAGATGAAATGAATCAGTATAAGTGTCTCAATAATAAAAAAGATTCACTTGAACTAATTTTATCAACTGATTTCAGTGATTTTGAAAATAATATTAATAACACACTTGAACCATGTTGCGGGTTTGATAATCCCAAAATGTTTTTTTTGAATCTTGATAATATAAAACTTCGATTCAAACACATAATCGAACGTTGTAATTATAAAGAAGAAAAACTAAATTCTTTAGCTAAAAAAATTAGAACATCGTCTAAAGATAATATATACCCAACCATATATTTAATTACAAATAATGTAAAGTCAACAATAGAAGGAACTATTACTCGTTTCGCTTATGATCTATTAAGTTTATACAGAGGAATTGCAAGTATTAGATTTTTAAGAAGCAATATAATTATTGGTGAAACTTACAAACATGATTATAATACTCCAGATTTTAAGGACACAAAAGGTAATAAAGTTGCTCATCAATTTATTGACAAATTAAAGAATATATCAGAATTTATTACCTTTGTTAGATTATCTAAATTGTATAATCCACTTCATTATAAAGAAGTAATGGATACTATAAAAAATAATAGCATATTTATAACTAATGACGCAGTTTATGATGTAGAACCTATTGATGTACAAATTTTTGACAATATTATAAAAATTGTTAATCCGCAAAAAAATACAAAAATTAAAATTTCTGATTTAATTCAAACAGTTAAGATTTCTTTAGAACTATCTATTACAGATCAAACATATGGATTAATGCGATTACATTGGTTTTCATCACAAATAAATAAATTTTTATTAACTTTAGATGAAATTATCGAATAAATACATTTCTGATATTTTCTGTTTCGTTTATCATTTTTGATACTATCCAGTTTTTACCAATTTCATCTTGAGGCGTTATTTTAACACAAACATTACCAGAAACACACACCGGAGCCCATTCATTTCGCTCAAATCTATTAACATATTTATCCTCTATCCGAAATTCTGGATTAATTTCATTAACATCAACTATTTCATAGTCCTTATTTTTTGATGGACGACGAGAAGTCATCATCAAAACCCCCTTTTTATTAATATATTTATAAACAGTCTTTTTTAGAATATTTCCATAATCGTCTGTCAAATATTTCCCCTTCCAATGATTAGTATGATTATTATATACAACACTTGGTTCTTTCAATACAACACCAATTGGTTCAACAATTTCACCATCTTGAATCTGTTCTATTAAATTAATTTTATTACTATTGTTATTCAAATAAACAATTCTACCAAAGAATTCTTCATCAGGCCCAGGCTCAACTTCCCATTCAAACATATGACCAACCTTTTCACCATTAAAAGTTATTCCATCTAACTCAATTTTTTTACTTGCTATTCTGAACCTATTTTCACAATTAAATTCAATACTTGGAATAAGTTTATTGTCCGAATTAATTGACTTTGGAGCAATATTTCCATCTTCATCCATTTTGAAAAAAGAATCACCATCATTACCTCTACAACCATCCGCACCAGGAAAACCACGAGGACCTTCTGGACCCTTTTCACCTTGAATACCTTGTACACCTTGAGGACCCTCATCCCCCGGTGGACCTTGCTCTCCCTGAACTCCCTTTTCACCTTGTACACCTTGCCTACCAGGAGTTCCTTGTCTACCTTGTGGTCCTTGAGGTCCTTGTAAACCTTGTACTCCAGAACTATTCTGATGATTAGTTGAACCTTCGTTTTCTTTACCCATATTTTTACTAGCTTTAAACACGATAGACATTAATCTACAAACACTAGCAATCGTCTTTTGTACATCGTTCATATCATTGCTAGGAGGCTGTTCACCTGAAAATAGCGATGATAACTCAGCTGGATCATTTACTCCCATTATTTTTCCTATACCGGCTACAAAATTATCGACATTAACATCCATTGTTTTTTTCTATTTTCGAGTACTTATATTGTTTTATTCGCAAAGAATTTAAGTCTTGCTGTTCGTAATTCTTCTATATTCAATTGAATATCCTCTTCAATATCTTGGGTATCTGTTTTTTTTTCAAATTCTTCTTCAATTTCTTTTTTAGGTAGTAAATTCAATAATTCGGACTTTTCAATTACATTTTTATAGTCTATGTTATTGTAATCCAAATATGTTTTTAAATTAGATATAGAAATTTCCTCCTCTTGTCCAGCTTCAATTAAATTGTTTACTTGTTTTACTTTGTCTAATATTAGACCTTCTTCATATTCTCTATCTTGTTCATTCATAATCTCATTATTTTCAGCTAAAGATATTGGGTCAACATGTGGAACTGTCTCCATCATATTCTGAGAATTAGTAGAATTGGATTGAGTTAATGAATCATAATTATTAATAGATTCATTAATTCGTTTTAGTAACTCTTTTTTTGTTCCTTCATCGCAGATTCCCATACCAGCACATATTTGTTTAAGTTCTGCAACTTTTAGTTTTGTTGAAATAATTATTCGAGGAGTATTCATTGTTTTATTATTAATAATAAAATCAATTCATTTTTATGCTTTAATATGAAATGTGTGGCTAAAATAAAGATAAATCAAAACCACCACCAGCGGTAAAGACATAAGTACCATAAGAGTGAGGACCATTTCCAGAATCATAAAAACTTATTAACTCATCACGAGTTGTTGGAACATTTCCAGATCCGGTATATTTTGAAGTGGCTGTAGTCAAAGTAACACCATTTAGATCAACTAAACACATCTTTAGGTAACCATCATGTATAATGCCAGTAACTAAAGTACTAGAATCATAATACGCAACATAGTTTACATCTATATTGGCGCTCACCCCTGCCCCATGCATATAACCAAAATCAGAACCAGGATTTGTTAATAATATTTCTGATAGCGGGATTGTGTTCCATTGTGTATATTCCAGACTATGGAATGTAATATAACTACCTCTATGATTAGATAAACTATTTGGCCAATTTCCTAAATAAGTCCAACTAGCACCAGCACCATTATCATATGTTGCAAAAGTATTGTTACCGGAAAGATTAGTAGTCATGTTAATTAAACGCTTATTTGCTAACATATTTTCCCATGTAGTAAAATCATCATATTTCTGAATTGCTATTATTAACTCATTTGAAGAAGGAATGTTCTTTGCAATTAACTTGTAACGAGTATTTGTTTCAATTGCATCAGCATCATAACTAGTAATTGTCATGTTGTGAGATCCATTACTAGCAATAGCAGTACCATCAGTATTTCTAATTTCGAGGAAATAATTAGTTCCAGTCCTACAAATGTGAAAACATCCTGATCCACCCGAAGATGCCAAACCCCAACCAATTATTCTTCCAAAATCGTCAGATGAGGCTAAATCATCCCAAGTATAATCAACTTTAATCTCAAATTCTTTTAACCAATTCATAGAATAGGTTTCAAGTGTTACGACCGAGCTCCCGCCAGTAGTAGTTACTTCATATGGCAATTCATATACCAATGGAGCACCAGATGATGCTGACAGCCAATTATGTACTTCATCTATATCTAAAATATTTAATACTTCTTTAGCTATAAAGAAAGAAGCAAGATCTCCTTCGGGTGAAAATCCACCATAGCTATTTTGTCGACCTATATTAAATTCACCAGAAAAATTGAATGATTTTGTTACACTAGTCATCAAAGTTGTATTTTCATATACTCTCCAAGTAGAACCATCATATGTTACTGTCATTGTAACCCACACATTATCAGCAATAGGTCCGGAGCTTGTTATAGTTGCCTGCGTGTTGTTAAAATTATGATATATAGAATCTGAATTGCTATGAGCAAAATATATTTCCCACGAACCATCATTAACATAAAACACTGGACCAATACCACTATTATTAGTATTTCTGAAAATATAACTGAATGTTAATTTATTGCCATTATCTGTTATAGCATTTCTGAAACTAGGATTGTTAATTGTATAATAATTGTTAGTCCTTTGACTTAAAGAAACGTAATTTCCATAAGTATCATCAGTACCTGTGATCGCATCACCACCATTAATAGGAATATTCACATTACCAACTTTATCAACTAACATATTACCTGTGGCATCTCCATTCATACCCCAAACTATCAAATGAAAATCGTCAAATGGAGGTTCTGGTTCTGGTTCAGGTTCGGGTGGCATTGCGTCCGGATTAGCTATGTAATATTTTTGTAGTGCTGACATAAATGCATTTGATTCATGCATTAATACTAATTCTTCGATTGGAATAGCTGTATCAAAAAACAATAAACTTGCTAAATCTCCTTGGAAGCGCCCAGTTGTATAATGAGGATAAGAACCTATGTACCAATTATTTCCTGCAAAATTCATATTTCCGGTTTTATTAATTGAATTTATCTCGGTCGAATTATGATATGTTTTACACGTAGCCCCATCATAAATTACACTAAATACATGCCATTCATTATCTACAAGAATTGCATTGTTTTGTAAATTGGTTGAACTTCCTTGGAATTCAATATAATAACCATTATTATGAAGTGAGAATGTTTGTGAATAAGCATTATTTGTAGTACTATTACACCATACACCTTGCCAGTGAGCACTCTTATTTGAAGGTTTTATCAAACAACTAAAACTCTGTTGATTTTGTAATACAGTATTATCGAATGGTGTTTTTAGTGCATACCAATGTGATCCAAGAGTGACATAATTTCCATGTTCTGGATCTGTTCCAGTTATTGGACTTCCAGAACTTATTGTTGCATCATAAGTTCCATCAGTAATATCCACTAGATCATTTGTTCCATTTACTGTACCATCAAAATGTGCTAATAAATTATTTCTATATTGATAACCGATGTTATCAGTAAAGTTTGGCACATAAAATGCATATTGTTCATGAAACAATACTAACTGTTCAATTGGAATCAATTCATCAAAAACAAGTAAAGATGCCAAATCGCCATCCGCACGACTTCCTGTGGAATTATATTGAATTCCAATTCCCCAAGTTCTTGCAAAATCTATAGAGCTATCACTTACATCTGAACCTATTTGTGTTGTATTTTCGTATACTTTCCAAACAGAACCGTCCCATATTGTACTTATAATCATCCATACTCCATTTGCACCAGTTGTATTGGTTGATGGATTAGCAGAACCACCACTCATATTTACGTGATAACCATTTCCGTTAAATCCAAACCAATATCCGGCCCCGTTCCAATTTCCAAATAATGTTCCATAAGGCGATCCCCAGTTACTTGGTCTAAATAGAAAAGACATTGAAAATTTATTAGTAAGAACACCATCAAAATTATTTGCAAGATTATACCAATTTGTACCTAATGTAACATAATCTCCATGATTAGCATCAGTTCCAGTTGTTGGACTATTAGCATTTATTGTTGCATCATAAGTTCCGTTGTGAATATCAACTAAAACATTTCCATTTACGGAACCATCAAAATGCGCTACTAAATTATCTCTATATGAAACCCCGACTCCAAGAGGAGTCTGGTACTCCGGTTCGGGTTCTGGTGGCATTTCCGGTTCAGGTTCTGGTGGTGCTGGGGTACCTATTGAAGGTTGTTCCCAAACAAGAAATTCACCCAGAGAAACAGAATATTCTGTATTAACGTTTAATCCAGTAATAACCGCCTTGATTCCTGTAATATTTATTGGATAATTAATTGAGAAATAAACTTCTGTTGGTACTGCTCCTTGTCCATCTACTTGAGGATCTCCTAAAGAATATGGTGTGTAAGTACTATTAGTTAATTCACTATAATTAGCATTTTCAGCATCAGTAATATTTGTAATTTCATCAGCAGTAATATATATTTTCCACGTTCCACGCCGCCTTAAATGAACATCTTCTGTTGTTATACTTGTATTTGGCCATCTCAATCCAAATCCACCTAATTGATATGATAATGAACCATTTGTATATTTTGAATATTCCAAACTATGGAATGTAATAACTCCAGGTCTGTCTCCATTTTGAGGACGATTTCCCAACCAAGTAAAAGAACCTGCCCCAGAACCATTAATATAATTATTGTATGTTGAATAAGTATTGCCACCAGTAAGTACAGTAGTCGCAGTAAATAAACGCTTATTTGCTAAAGTATTCTCCCATGAAGTAAAATCATTATATTTCTGAATTGCGACTATTAACTCATTCGAAGAAGGTATATTCTTTACTATCATCTTATAACGAGTATTATCTTCAACACCATCAGCATCACTAGCAAGTGTATCCCAAGTTATGTTGCTACTACTTTGCCAACTATTTGCCACAATTATAGCACCTCCATCATTTCCTCTTATTTCAACATAATAATTAGTGGCAGCCTTTGCAATTTGGAAGCACCCCTTTCCGCTGTGCGAAGCCACACCCCAACCAATTATTCTTCCATAATTAGAAGATGCCGCAAAATCATCCCAGGTATAATCAACTTTAATCTCGAATTCCTTTGTCCAATCCATAGATTGGGTTTCAAGTAATATCTTGTTAGTACCAGCAATATTACTTTGTTCATATGGTAATTGATATGTAGTTAGCGCTTGTCCTTCAAAGTAAATACCTATGGTTTCCTCTGTATTATTTCCGGATATCCAGAAAGTATCTGGATCTCCATCAATAACATTATCGTAATGATATGATGAATCATTGTTATGATATCTATTGGAACTACTTGAACTGGCGGCCCATATACGGAGGTTTGAATTGGGTATTGGCTCATATGGACTAACTCTTTGAGTCATAATTAATGGCTCTGGTTCTGGCTCTGGTGGAAGTTCAGCTTCAGGTTCTGGTGGAAGTTCCGCTTCAGGCTCTGGCTCTGGTTCTGGTGGAGGTACATCATAAATAATAAATTCACCCAGCGAAACAGAATATGCTGTATTTACACCTAATCCACTAATATCTGCCCTTATACCTGTAACAGTTATTGGTATGTGAAATGAGAAATAAACTGCTGTTGGTACAGATTCTTGTCCATCTGTTTGAGGATCTCCTAAATAATATGGTGTGTTGGTAACATGAGTTATTGGACTATAAGTAGCATTTTCAGCTTCAGTTATAGTTTCAATTGGATCATTGGTGAAATATAATTTCCAAGTTCCACGGCGACGCATATGAACATTATCAGTTGTTATAGTTGGATCTGGCCATTTTAACCCAAATCCCCCTATTTCATTTTGAAATCCAGCCTTTTTATAGCCATTATATTCCAAACTATGGAATGTAATAATACCGGGTCTGTCTCCAGAACCAGGGCGATTTCCCAACCAAGTATAAGAGTCAACCCCATTGCTATAATTATTGTATATTGAATAAGTATTGCCATTATTGAGATTGGTAGTTGCAAGAAATAAACGCTTATTTGCTAAAGCATTCTCCCATGAAGTAAAATCATCATATTTCTGAATTGCGACTATTAACTCATTCGAAGAAGGTATATTCTTTATTATCATCTTATAACGAGTATTTTCTTCAATAGGATCAGCATTACTAACAAGTGTATCCCAATTTACGTTGCTTGTACTTTGCCAACTATATGGCTCAATTATAGCACCTCCATCATTTCCTCTTATTTCAACATAATAATTAGTGCCAGTCCCCTTTGCAATTTGTAAGCACCCCTTTCCGCTGTGCGAAGCCACACCCCAACCAATTATTCTTCCATAATTATGAGATGATGCTACATTATCCCAGGTATAATCAACTTTAATCTCGAATTCGTTTAACCAATCCATATGTTGGATTTCCATTTCTATCTTGTTAGTACCACCAGTACTACTTACTTCAGATGGTAATTGATATACATATGATAATGATTTGTAAAAGTAAATACCTATAGTTTCATCAGTATTATTCGCTGATATCCAGAAAGTATCTGGATCTCCATCAATAACATGCTTATAATGATATAATGAATTATTGCTACGATATCTATTGGTACTGGATGTAGCCGTCGCCCATGAAGCAAGTTCTAAATTAGACATTGCAGATAATGTTGGAAAATTTATTGGAGACATAATTACTGGTTGGAAACCTACACTACAAGCGTTACAATATTCTGTAGCAGTAGGCATACAAATAGCTTGCCCTCTAACACTGAATTCAGCAAGATGCCAAGATGCTCCATTAGCCTTTTGGACTATTAGAACAAATAGATCGTAACAATCATCATAGTTTACAGTACCTGGTGCCGGATTTGAACCATCATAATAATATTGTTTTACGTCATTAACATCTATAGTAATACCTTTTATACTTGCACCCGTTTCTGGCCATATAGTATCCATAGTATTAAGACTAATATCCACGCTTTCGTGTAAAAGCACTTTAGAATTTACAAAGTTATCATTCGATGCGTAAATTCTAAAAGATTTTGGTGGGGTAGTACTATCTTCAGTGATTATTATTTTTGTCGGATAAATTCTTCTTTGCAATTTTATAGAAATAAATCCACCTGGATATTCATCGAACCCATATCCGTGAAAAGCCGTTTGGCGTGCTTGTCCACCTTCCCAAACATATTCACCACTTCCATTATCAATATAGCTGTCTCCACCACCATTATAGAAACTACTACTAGTAGTTGCACTATGATGAAAGGCGTAAGCGACTTGGTGCTGGGCATGGCAACGTTCAGTATGTACTTCCATCGCACCATCCACAAAAGATGGAAGCTGTACCCAAACATGATTGTGGGAATATAGTCTATGTGCGGTTGCGTTCCACAGTGATTCTGATGGCCATGCTTTATTTTCTTCTAAATTAACACTTGGGTTACCGACAAGGGTACCCTCCTTTTGACCCATGATAATTACAGCATTTATCATTAGGTATTGATTGGTCGATTCTGGAACAATTATTGCATATTCATTAAACATTTCTTTTCTTGATGCATTACTCTTTTTATCAAAAATATGATACTTACCAAACTTGAAGGCACCACCATTGGGCATAATAGTCGTTTGTCCGTGATATTCGGTACCATCAGTGGTCCAACTTTCATCAGTACCATTCCAGTGATCATCTACATATAATAATTCCGTTTGTGTTTTCCAGCTATCGTTTGATGCAAATAGATGGAATTTACGTACAGTATGTGCCAAGTTAGAGTGTGTATTCATAGAAGCTAAGTAAAGATAATTTGGATAAATCATTGTTGGGAATCTTATTCTTACATATGCACCATCTATTCCAGTAACACATGTATATCCAGCAGTCTTCAAATAGCCACCGGTTTTGTAGGGATCCGTCAAAGTCCCTCGCGTCGCCTCGGCAGAATTATAAATTGCAGCACTATAAAACTTAGTTTCAGTGTTGGTATTACCTATAACCGAATATCTATCATCGAAAGCATGCATCGCGTTCCTATAATTGTATCGGTATGGTGATGAACACATCCAGTATGTGCCATCACCATAACCACTTCCGTAAACTTGTCGCTCTAGACACATCCGATAATCATATTGTGAACTTCGAGTATCTTGGAATATTTTTCCATAAGAGTCTTCTGATAAACTAGGATCATTGCTACAATGTGTTGATCTTGGTGGCCAATGTAAAGTTTCGCTTAAATTAATATTACTTGTAAACGGATTTACTGGATTTTCTTCATTAATATGATAATTATCCGAAAAACTCAAAATATTTTGACCTCCCATATATCCATGATGTGGACAGTGGAAACTGGCACTACCAAAATTGCCTTTCACATATATTGTAACTCGTCCAGAATAATAATTAACACCTGAAATTGCCATTGAGCCTGTTTCAGATCCAGATCCTTGTTCATAAGTGAATTGACTAATCATATTGCTATGTGCTGTACAATAATAGTATATTGGAGAAGTCGTTGGATAGTTATTTAAATCTACTATAAATGATTGAGAACCACTAATACCCGAATTATGATTACCATCTCCTGAAAATGTTAAAACAGTTGATTCTTGCTTGTATCCAGCATCACTAATATAGAATGGATGTCCGCCACCACCATTATTGAGTCTTCTAAATTCGTATTTTTTATTATATAAATATAATCCATCAATTTCATTGGTTCCCGCAGAATCTGAATAAAATCTATAATAAGGAGCTCCAAATTCACCATCACTTACATATATAATAGTTGGTTCAAATAAATCTGCTGACTTTGTTTTATTGTAATATGCATTGTCTCCATGATATTCAATATTTGTACCAGTTTGTTCTATACCAATAGGATGTGATGCTGGCACATTCTCAAGTATCCATGTTCCTAATCCAAGTTCAATAGTACTTGGATATATTTCGTGTTTCATTGGATTTATGAATGAATAAACGTTTGATGTTGTTGGAGAAGCATTATTAAAACTTGTAGTTACTTCTTGTATACTTAAAGCTTTATCCCAGTATGTAAAGTTTTTAACCAAGGCATCCATGTATTCGTCACCATTGCGTGGCATAGCATACCCAATTTGATATCCATTTGGAGCAACTATAGGGTCTGTTGAATTATCAATAACAGCAGTTCCTATTTCTTCTAGTTCGTTACAACTAAAATTGGCATAAACCTTTATATTAGCATTGTCACGAACTATTACAAAAGTGTAAGTTTTACCGTTAAAATTCCAATAATTTGTTACATCGGGGAAAGTAAGTGTATTATGTTTCAGACCTGCATTCCACCAATGCATTCTAAATGTATTGCCCATAATGATTGGCATCAAACTACCTGTAGCATCATATCCTAAATTAAGTGGACAAGTCCAATTTTGAGAACGGTATAACTTACATTGTACAGCTACTGTAAATTTAGGTCCTAATGGGAAATAATCTATTTGAATGTATTGTGACATGCTACTGCCTGGATTTAAACGAACACCATTAGTATCCTGTGTTGGACTTCCAACTAAATTCCAGGTATAACTTGGTCCTCCCATATTACTTCCATTTGTAGGATCGGTAAAATCAAGATGAGCTGTTGGGGCATAATTAATTGCAGTGAAAATTCTATGGTCGCCGACACTCTTACTTAATTCGGAGGCGAAATTTGAAGAAAAACTATCAACTTCTTGACCATGAAGAATCAATGCGTCAATGGTAAATATATTTTTTGCTGGCGCAACCTTATTTATTACAAAACAATATGTATCATAAACATCTAATTGCGAAACTTCGGAAGCACCACCCTTTCTAAAGTCAATACGACGCCCATAACAAACATCTGCTATGTCAACAGTGGTATGTGTATCTGCAGGTCCTGCATTCTGAGGATCCGAAGTTATGTTGCCTGGATTTTTGAAAAAAACTGGCTCACCATCGAATTCAGATTTATGATGATATACGACATCCCAATCTGTGGCACTTTCAGTCATATATACTCTATTATATTGAGTAGTGTTGCTCAAAGTACTATCGGATGAACGACGTCCATAAATTCTAAAATCGTTCATATTTTCGGCGCTGGCGTGCCACGTTTCACATATAGTAATACCTGTCAAATATATCTTTTTAGGCAACATGATCCATAGCCAGTTTCCTAAATAGCCATCTTTAGTATATCCCAGAGTCGGAAATGTAGAATCATTTGGATTATCATCATACCTTCCTCCAGCACTAACTCTATTGTGATTAGTTCTATAGCCCCAACCCGCAGCACTAGTGCCGCTCCAATAGATATGTTTCCAGAACGCTTTGCCCAAAGTGTGAGTACTGTTGGCTCTATCAGCCCTAAATTCATAAATACCATTTCCGTAAGTTGCACCTGAAACGTCGGCACTTCCACCGTGAGAATAATATATGCCCCACTTGGTGCCATTTTGACCTAATGAATGTAAATCAGTAAATGCTGGTCCATATGGGTCATTTCCTCCATTATTCGAATTTGCTTGTGGAGCATTTTGTGAACCGGATCCGTATCCATCTTTCATTATTGGCCATAAATCGACGGACGGATATTCACGAACATTTGGATTCAAATTCACATTTAATATAGGCATTGGTTCTGGTTCTGGTTCTGGTTCTGGTTCTGGTTCAGGTTCTGGTGGCGGTGGATCTTTTAGATAATATCCGGGTTGTACATTAACTGCGAAATCTTGAACATCCATAACCTCTTCTATTGTTAACGCTTCATCAAAAATAATAACCGATGTAATGTCCCCATTACAGAAAAAGTTTGAACCTGTATGTGTGGCTTGACCTTCTTCACCACCTATATTCCAAGGAATATATGTATTACTATCTAATTTTACATTACGTCCATCCTGGCCATATATATGACAGTTACCATAATATTTATTACTATAATACAAATCTTCTCTGCCATTATTGATTATTAATGTAATCAAAGTCCATTCATCAACTTTTAAGCTACCATCATCGCGTCGACTTGTATTATATGATGATGCACCATGTGTTGAACCACCATATACATGAATACTTTTAGCGCCAGTGCTTTGACCTATGCGATTACCATTTAGTGGCCCTACTAATGTACAACCATGTGATGGCCCAGATGCACTAGTTTTGTAATAGAAACTTATTGTAACCTTATTTGTTAAAACGGGTTCTCCAACTCTATGAGCTATCTTATAGAAACTATTTTGACATTTAATTGTAGGATGTGTTTGGGTGAAATAATCGGTTGTTCCTGATTCTTGTGTTCCAACAACAACAGCATTTCTACGACCTATATGGTCTACCAATTCAGTACCATCTTTAATTGTACCATCGTAATAATGAATAACATGTTCTGTCGCAGCAGGTCTGGCATCATATGAAGTTTGTGAACTATACTTAGGTGACGGAGGGGTAAATGTACTAGAATCTAAATAATTTCCATAAGTACCTTTATTGTATTCATGAATGTGTTTATATAGGTTAATATCACTTAGTGGTTTATTCATAATTACTAAAGATGCTAAATCACCAGATGGTTGATTTCCATTATATCCATGTCCAGCGAAATTATATTTACCAATCAAGTAGCTTGTTTGGTTAATATCCGCACCACCTCTGTCTGCTTGTAGTAACAATTTATTATTTATGTACATTGTACCACCTCCAGTAGTTTGATGAGAGGTGGAATTATTTTCAGCATATACAATTGTAATATATACCCATCCATTAGCATCTACATCGCCGGCTTCATATGTATATGTAAATTGATGACCAGCCCTCCATTTTATTCTATCAGTAGAAATTGGGCCAATGCCCCATCCTCCAGAATTTTGATGATGTGGTTGAAGAATATGTGCTTCAGTATTTGCATTATTTGCATGAGCCCTCCAAAGGAAGGATATTGTTCCGCCTGTGAAATTATCTGCAAGTGTTTTAAAGCCAGGACTATGTAATTCATACCAATTGTCTGGTGTTGTTCCACCATTTGAACCCAGAGTTACATAATCACCGTGAACAGGGTCAGTTCCTGTAATAGCAGTTCCACTTGAAATTGGAATATCGTCAAACCATAATCCAGGCTTGTATACAACTTTATCAACAAGTTTATTATTGTCAACTCCTGTGTCTCCGTTAAATGCCCAAATGGCACCATCCCAATAAGCCGGTGGTGGTGGAGGTGGTGTATAACACGTTGGGCATGTTATAGTACCTGGTACTTGACAAACAGCTTGACCGTATAAACCAAATTCTGCCAAACGAAAATTACTTGACTGTGATACTTTTTGTACTATGAGTACAAAAAGGTCATATGTCTCGTTATAATTAACCGTTGGAGGTGTACCATATTGATAAGTATCAGCGTATCTATCTTTTGCAGTATTAATATCTATTATCATACCATTCACTGAACTACCGTTTTCTGGCCAAATTATTGTATTACTAGTCTTCCAGGTTGTATTGTCAATTTCTTCGTGTAACAAAACCTTAGAATTTACAAATAAATCATTAGAAGCATATAATCTGAAAGATACTGGGTAACTGTCTGCACCACCAGTTGTTGGAAGCAATATTATTTTTTCGGGATATATTCTCTTTGGAAGTTTGATTGATAAATATCCACCAGGATATTCATCAAGAAAATTAGGGCATGGATGGCCAGATATCATTTCGTTCAAAGGATCATTCCATACAAAATTACCATTTCCGTCAGACGCTGTATATGCTTGTCCATGATAGGCAAGAACCTGCGTATTTGTTGCTCCATCAAATGCTCCTCCTATAGGTACTGATCCATGTGTATATTGTGTATTAACTGTTATTGCACCACCTCCCTCGAATAATGGATTATTAGTAATATGAACCTTTGTATCTTGGAAACGATGGGTACCACCTGCATGATCATAAATAGATAATGATGGCCATTTTTGAACATTCTCAAGGAAACATATTGTTGTTGGATTTCCAGCCTTTTGACCCATAATTTTGAACTGTTCAATACGTATATGTGCAGTTGTACTTTCATGTACAACAAGAGCAAATTCATTAAACATTTTCATTTTGGTTGCTGATGATGTTTGATCATAAATAGGAATTCTGATTGCATTAAGATAAACAGCGCCATCAGGCATAATTGTTTTAGATCCTCCAGTATAAGGAGGAGTTGAAGAATTTACCCAATTTTCATCAGTAAATCCACCATCTTGATACTTTAGTAATACCTGACTATTCCATCCATCATTTGAGGCATATATAGAAGCCTTTCTTATAGCATCATTATGACTATTAAACAATCCATACATGATATAAACAGCAGTTGGATGAATCATATGCGGCATTTTAATTCTTAAACCAGCTCCATAAACTCCGGGTACCAGCATATTTTGAACTCTGTATGCACCCCCTTCCCCATAATTAGTTTCGTTAAGAGTACCATCGGAGTTGTATATACTGGCTGAATAAAAAATCGAACCGCCGTTACCATAATCCCGTTGATATACATCATTAAATGCATTTCTTGGCCAACTCCAATTGCCAGTATAATAACCATTCATCCAATATTCACCATCAGCATAATTAGAACCATATACATTGTATGTTTTAGCATATCGCCCGTCTCTATTATCTGGATAAGTACCTGGGTCTTGGAATATTTTTCCATAAGTTGTAAGATTGTTATGATTAGTAATCGATGATCTTGGTGGAAACTGAAAATTATCACCAATATTTACTACTTCAAATGGATTTGAAGGATTGTCATCAGTACATCTTGGATTATCACTAAATTTCAATTTATTTTGTGCTCCCATATAACCATGATGTGGACAATGGAAACTTGCTGTTCCAAAATTGCCTTTAACATGTATTATTACTCTTCCTGAATAATAATTAACTCCTGATATTGCAGAACCTCCAGTTTCAGAACCACTATTGGAATAATAAGCATTTACTCCAACATATTCAATATTACTTCCAGTTTGTACTATACCAATTGGATGATCCGAAGGCACATCTAATAAATACCATGTACCAATGCCTATATGAATTATTGAATCAAATACAGTATGATTCAGTGTATTTGTAAAAATATAATTACCCGGTTGAGCAGTAACTAATATATATGGATTATCAATATCAACACATGTTAAACCAAAATTGTAATGTCCTTCAGTTGATTCCATTTCTTGACCATATAAAATCCATTCTTGAATCGTCAAAGTTGAACTTCCAGAAATAGTCTTATTAACAACAAGAAGATAAGTATCAAATAACAAATTTGGATCCATATTTCTACACGGCTTTCTCATTTTTGTTTTGTCAGTTCCAAAACATACATCAGCAACAGTATATCTTATATTTCCTCGATCATCAAACGGATCTAATGGATCACTATTAGCGTCAACAACTGTTGTCCTTATTGTAGCATTACCTGATGTATCAGTATTTTTAAAATAATTAGCTTCTCCATCTATGTCCGATTTATGTTCATATACTAATACCCAATCTGTTGCAGCTTCTGTATTATAAACTCTGGTTGCTTGACTTGAATTATCAGTAGAATTTCTTCCATAAATTCTAAAATCTTGAGCATGTGATGGCGACATCCACAACCCATGTAATTTAAAACCTGTTAAATAAATTTTTGTAGGCAATGTTATCCATCCCCAAGTACCAACATAACCATCTTTAGCATAACCAGTACCATTAAATGTGTTGTCGGACGGGTCATTATCATAATTTCCGCTTTTATCGGTATTTCTGTTAAAACTCGTATTAAAGGCGTAGCTAGTATGACCAGAACCAGCTCTATATATCCATTTCGAGAAAACTTTACCCCAAGGTGGCTTCGTAATGTTGCTTTGGATTTTATCTGCTCTATATTCATAAAGACCATTACCATATTCTTGTCCACTAACAGTTGTCATACCACCGTTAGAATAAGCGATTCCACTGATATTGCCAGGTAAATCGGTATGAGTTGGACCATAAGGATCGTTGCCGAGCGAAACCGCATTATTCTGAACATGGTATTGCGGAGATGTACCATACACATTGTCAGCAGTTACCCATAGATCATGTGGAGGCCAGGTTCTAACAGTCATATTCATTTTTACTCCGCCATTACTTGGTTCAGGTTCGGGTTCAGGTTCGGGTTCTGGTGGAATTTCTGGTTCGGGTTCCACTTCTGGTTCTGGTGGATTTTCTGGTTCTGGTGCCGGTTCTGGTTCAAGTGTTTTTCTTTCAATTGAGTAAATCGCAAAACCACCCGCTGTTTTATCTTCCATAAATCTTAATTCATCGCCATCATTGAAGGGAAATTCAAAAGTATCCATTGTTCTTCCAACAGTAGACGTTAAAGTTTCTGGCCAAGATATTACAATTGTTGCATTTATGTATATATATAAACTACCAACATTGCCAGCCTTAGCGTCGGTTGTATTGTTTGGTTTAATTTTAATTCTAACAACACCAGTATCATGGTAAGGACCTGCTGATAAATTTACAGCTATATAACCTTCTTCGCCCCCCCACCATATAAATGCTCCAAAATCATCGGATAGTTCTTGCCATTGATTAGCAGTTGCTTGTCCTACTCCATTAAGAACAAGAGCATTTGAATAAATAGTCCATCCAGCATTTTGTAAATCAGCTTTAGTTCTAAGAGATACTCCAGTTGTTGATGCATAATTAGTACTGAAATCGTGAAGCATTTCATAAAATGCAATTTCTGGTTCAGGCTCAGGTTCTGGTTCAGGATGAGATTCGTATTCTGGTGCAGGTTCTGGCTCTGGTTCTGGCTCTGGTGGGCTAACAAAAGATCTTTTACCATGTGAATCTACTAAAATATTTATTGGTATAACAGCATCAAAAATTATTAAACTTGCTAAATCTCCTTGGAATCTTCCAGATGGATAGTGAGGATAAGAACCGATCCAAGTTTCAGTAGCATCAGGCCATAATGTTGTATGTGGCTGACTATGAATTTCTGTTTCATTTATAAATATACGACAATTAGTACCATCAAAAATCAAACTATATATAAACCATTCATTATTAGCAGGTGGTGTTATTGGCCATTGTGATGAATCTAATGTTAAAATATCAGATCCTGAATAAACCCATAAACCACCATTATGAATAGAAAACTCAACATTTCTTCCGGATGAAGACAATACACCTTGCCATTGCGTATCAATATTTGTTGTTCTTATTGCGGCACTTATTGTTACCGCATTAGATATACTGGAACTTATATGATTATTAATTACATAGTGATTATTAGAAAGATTGACATATTTTCCATAATTCTTAACATTTCCAGTTGTTGGACTGCCCGAATTTATTGTAGCATTATAATTTCCAATAATATCAATCAATTCATTTCCAATTACTGAACCATCGAAATGAGCAACTATGTTATCTATATACTCATAAGCCGGTCCATATGGACTTTCTGGTTCAATTTCTGGCGCTGGTTCGGGTTCAGGCTCTGGTTGAGATTCTGGCTCTGGAGCAGATTCTGGTTCTGGTTCAGGTTGAGATTCTGGCTCTGGAGCAGGTTCAGGTTCTGGTTCTGGTGGTCTATTTGAGCCAATACCTTTTGTAGGTGTTGATGCGTAAACAATAAAAGTACCTGCCCAAACTTCAGGATTACCATTTTCCCATTCTGCAGTAAATTGAGTATTAGATTTTCCATAAATATGTATAGCATTAGTACTTTCATAATTTCTATCAGTAACTACATTATAATTATTGTCTTCCATCGGAGTATCAAATGTAAAAATATGTTTGCTTGTAGAGTCGTCCCATGCACTCCACGATAAATTAACTCCGTGACGTTCATATGCATTAATTGCATTATAATTAAGAGAATTAACGAAAGCATATGCTACTGGAAGAATTTCAATAGAAAATGAGTCACCGCCAATAGTTTTTGTAGGTATTGACGGATATACTATAAAAGTACCAGCCCAAACTTCAGGATTACCGTTTTCCCATTCTGCAGTAAATTGGCTAACAGTTTTATTATAAATATGTAGAGAATTAGTACTTTCGTAATTTCTATCAGTAACTACACTATAATTAGTGTCTTCCATATTTGTATCAAAAGTAAAGACATGTTTACTGTCTCCGTCATTCCATGGACCCCATGATATGTTGACTCCCTTGCGTTCATTGGCATTTCCTGCATCATAATTAGTAGAATTAACGTGTGCATATGCTATTGGTAAAATTGCAGTAGAAGATTTGTCGATATCGTTTATCCTTTTTGTAGGTGTTGATGCGTAAACAATAAAAGTGCCAGACCAAACTTCGGGATTACCATTTTCCCATTCTGCAGTAAATTGAGTATTAGATTTTCCAAAAATATGTATAGCATTAGTACTTTCATAATTTCTATCAGTAACTACATTATAATTATTGTCTTCCATCGGAGTATCAAATGTAAAAATATGTTTGCTTGTAGAGTCGTCCCATACACTCCACGATAAGTTAACTCCTTTACGTTCATTGGCATTTGTTGTATTATAATTAAGAGAATTAACGAAAGCATATGCTACTGGAAGAATTTCAGTAGTACCGCTTTCAGGTTCGGGTTCGGGTTCTGGTTGTGGTTCTGGAGCAGGTTCTGGTTGTGGTTCAGGTTCAGGTTCTGGCTCAGGAGGTTCTGGCTCTGGTTGAGATTCAGGTTCAGGAGCAGGTTCGGGTTCAGGTTCCGGTTCTGGTTCAGGCTCATATATTGGAGCACCAAGTGTATATAATAGTCTATTAAATCCACCTCCAGAGAAACCATAATAAAAATCAAGATAACTCATTGACCCAAAATCTCCGAGAACTGAAAAAGAAATATTTCCAAAATAATAGTCAACATATTCACCTTGTATCCATCTTGTTCCAATTTTTGTACCAGATGTAACACGAAATTTAGTTCTGTCTTTAATCATAAAACCGATTGGACGAGCATTTGTTACTCCAATTAAATTATAATTTCCGATTCCAAGTCCTAATTTATCAAAATCATCATGTGAAATGTCGTTAAAAGTATAGGGAATAGTCATTTGAACAGTGTTAGATTCCCACCAAACACCTGGTCTACCTTGAATCAAATTTTGAATACTTTCTTCAGAAGGTTCAGGTTCGGGTTGTGGTTCTGGTTCAATTTTTTCTGTACTAAATACAGTAATTCCAGTAATACCTGGAGCATTAAAAATAAGTGGGGGTTTATCAATTACTATTTTTATTCCAGTTAAATTATAACCATCCTCATTTCCAAAACTAAAAGCTCTAAATGTAGTATTATATAATCTTGCATAACTACCGCCCCCTTTTAGTATATAGGAACCAATAAACGTCCACGCACTTCCTAAAGTGTTTTCATCTGGATTATTAACATCAGTTGCATATATTTTATATAACCCAGAAGCTCTATTAAATATATTATATGTGATTTTTACACCAAAAACAGAAGTTTCTTCTGAAAATCTTAATCCAATAAAAATAGAACCAGGTGCACCTTGATTAGTATTAGCAACCCAATGATTATTAAGATTGTTTATATCCTTCACATTATCTTTATTATATGTATTATATGCATCTTGCTTAGTACCACTTGTAAATACTGTAGATGTTGAAGTTATTTCTATTTTATCTTCAAATACTGATAGTGGAACAAAAGTTAATCCTATTGATGAACCTCTTATTGTCGATACTATTTCTGGTTCAGGCTCTGGTTGTGGTTCGGGTTCTGGTTCAGGTTCTGGTTCATCTTCAACTGAATTCATTACTGGATCTGTCATATTAGCATCTGTAGTGTCAATCTGTGATTCTGTTACATCTTTTAAACGATAACCATTTCTTAAAATTTTTGCTTGAAGTTTTTTCATACGAATACGCTTTAACCTTTTTTCTTTGATTGACAATCCAGCTGTATTTAAATTTTTATTTCTATTTACAAATAGTCTTGTTCCTTGTCTCTTAGCAGGAGTATTGTATAATGTTGTATCAACATTATCACCATATTTTCTAATAGCCGCTTTTTCAATTATACTACCAATATTGCCATCATCTGCTAAATCAATAGATCCACCACCAGATTCAGCATTCGTTTTAATCATATCTGTAAAACCTTTGAAAACATTTTTATCAACTGTTGTTGATACATTAAAACCTTCTTGTGTTGTAGCATCATTAATTGCATTAACTGCCGCTGTAAACTGCATTGTAAAATTTAACAAATTATCATTTTCAGTATCGTTATGATTTTTGTAAATATCATCTTCTGACAAACCAAAAGCAGTAGACACTTGCTGTTTTGCAACATTTAATTTTTCAGTTGAAAATCCACCACTTGAATCTTCAAGCATCGAGTGTATAACAGAAGTTAAAGGAGTCATAAAAAGAGTTTCTCCTGAACCATTATATGTAAAAAAAGCAGATAAAGACATTGAAGGCGCCGAATCAAAATCGTCTCCTTGTAATGTGGTATCTTTTGCTCCACCTTCATTTTCAGATTTCGCTACAAATTGATCACCAACTTGTAAACCCCATCCTGGATGAACCTTAATTCTACCCCTTGTATTAGATACAAGATAGGGATCATATGGTGTATCACTTGCAACACCATTTGATACTGGATATGCTTTTACAGTCATACCTTCTAAAGGACCTAAAACACTATCAATATTACCCTCATCTCCTGTTTTGTATAAATTCCAACTTAATACAAAACTACTGTTTAATGTTGTATCTTGAAATGTATCATCACCACCACTACTTACAAAATTCAAAGATATTGAGTAATAAATATATAATTTATCACCATTATTCATAGGAATTTCTTCTGATTCAAAACCACCAGAATGTGTAGTACGAGCATTCCAATAATTGAATTCTCCAGATGAAACTGCTGCAGAAACAGTTTTATCTAAATCGTTATAAGTTTTTGTCATTATATCTGATACTACTCCTGTAGTTGAATCACCAAGGAAAAATACATTATTATACCGATTCTCTGGTAAAGTAAAATCAATAGTCGCTACATCTGTTTGACTAAATATTTGCTTTACTATAAGACAAAAAACGGCACCCCTTAACAATTGTTTTGGATCATCTTCACTATTATTCGTAAAATTTGGATGAAATGTTGAATTAGTATAATTTGTATTCAATGTCACAAAGTTAGGTAAATTACCAACAGTATCAGATGTATAAAAATATCCACCTTGACCATTCGCAATTATATTTGTTTGTTCAACACTTTTTACAACAGATTGAGTTGTACGATTCACAACAATTGTAAAATCAGTTATAGAACCGTAATTCAAAATTGCAAAATCACTAGTTATAAAAGTCGCAGAATCTATCTCAACATCTATTTTCGTAAAATTTATATCCGATAGTGGAATCACAACCGGATATAAATGATTTACAGTCATATATCCTAGTTAAACGGTTTAAAAAACTGCGTATTTTTTAAATTATCGAAACAAAAAAAAATATAGTTTTTATTTAAAAAAAAAATGTGTACAAAATAATTTAACATTACAAGATTTTAAACAAGATCAA
>CAJWSY010000007.1 GCA_913045935.1 uncultured Chloroflexota bacterium
GGGTTGCGCTCGTTGCGGGACTTAACCCAACACCTCACGGCACGAGCTGACGACAGCCATGCAACATCTGTATATCTGCCCGAAGGAGACTAGCTTTCACTAGCTGTCAGATATATTTCAAGCCTTGGTAAGGTTCTTCGCTTATCATCGAATTAAACCACACGCTCCGCTGCTTGTGCGGGCCCCCGTCAATTTCTTTGAGTTTTAACCTTGCGGCCGTACTCCCCAGGCGGGATACTTAATGCGTTAGCTTCGTTACAGAGGGGTCTAAGCCTCCCATAACTAGTATCCATCGTTTATGGTGTGGACTACCCGGGTATCTAATCCGGTTTGCTACCCACACTTTCGCGCTTTAGTGTCAGAATCATGCTAGTAAGTCGCTTTCGCCTCTGGTGTTCCTCACAGTATCTACGCATTTCACCACTACTCTGTGAATTCCACTTACCTCTCATGACCTCTAGATTAATAGTTTCCTGTGACCTTTCTTGGTTGAGCCAAGAGATTTCACACAGGACTTGTTAATCCACCTAGACGCCCTTTACGCCCAATAATTCCGGACAACGCTTGCATCCTACGTATTACCGCGGCTGCTGGCACGTAGTTAGCCGATGCTTATTCCTTAGGTACCGTCATCATCTTTCCTAAGAAAAGGAGTTTACAACCCTAAAGCATTCATCCTCCACGCGGTGTCGCTGCGTCAGACCATACAGTCCATTGCGCAAAATTCCCTGCTGCTGCCTTCCGTAGAAGTGGGGACCGTGTCTCAGTTCCCCTCTTACCGATCAAGCTCTCACTTCGGTTACCCGTCTTAGGCTTGGTAGGCCATTACCCATACCAACTACCTGATAGGCCGCAAGCTCCTCCAAAAGCGATAAATCTTTCTTTTTAACATTTATATATTAAAAAATTATGCGGTATTAGGCCGAATTTCTTCGGATTATCCCCCACTTAAGGGCAGATTACTTACGTGTTACTAAGCCGTTTGCCACCACCATAGCGTGACCGAAGTCACAAGTAGTAGACTTGCATGCATTAAGCACACCGCCAGCGTTCGTCCTGAGCCAGAATCAAACTCTAGTAAATTAACGTGTTTTCGTCACTATACAGTTGTTAAAGAGCGAATGAAATAAGAATGTTAGTTAACAAATTGTAGAAAGTCAATATTCTTGACATTTATTTTACAGGTAATAATAGGATTATTTACTAATTTTTGATTTCTAAATGATTTTTGATAAAATAAAATTTCTAAATATCTATTTTGTTAAGAGGAAATTATGATTAAAAAATTCAACGGAAAGGAACCAAAAATTCATCCCACAGCTTTTGTTAGCGAATTTGCGTATCTCATAGGAGATATTGAAATAGGATCTAATTCAAGTATTTGGCCAGGCGTGATTTTAAGAGCTGATAGTGGAAAAATCATAATAGGTGAAAACACTAATATTCAAGATAATTCTATAGTTCACGGAGATGAAGATGTATTTATAGGCAACGGAGTTACTATGGGACATATGGTTATGTGTCATGCTACAAGAGTGGGCGATAATGTAATGTTAGCAAATGCTTCTGTTATCAATGATGGAGTAAATGTGGGGAATAATTGTTTAATTGGAGCTTCTTCTACTGTGGTCCCCAACATGGTTATACCGGATTATTCCTTTGTATTGGGAACCCCTGCTAGAATCAAATCACAAATTTCAGACAAACATCTCGATATGGTCAAAAAAAATGCTTTAAGCTATGTAAGAAGAACTAAGATTTACAAAAAGCATGGTGATTTCGAGTAGTTACATATTTTTTGGAGATGAAATCATCATTAAATCCAAGCATTTTTTGACAGTGTTTAATATTGCTTTGCTTAATAGGATTTTAGAAACAGTTTTTTTAATTTCTTTTTCATCAATAATTTTTTCAGATTGGTAATACGAATGAAATTCGGATGCTAATTCAAGGCAATACCTTGTTATATGATGAGGTTCTAATTCTTTAGCTATTTGTTCAATAACTTCAGGAAATTCAAGGATTTTTTTTGCTATTGAAATTTCTTTATCTGACTCTAAATGAATTTCAGAAATTTTATTAAAATCAATATTTAATTTTTTTGCATTTTCAATTAAGTTAGTTAACCTGGCATGAGCATATTGAATATAGTAGATTGGATTACTTGCATTTTGACTTTTGGCTAGTTCAATATCAAAAGTTAATTGACTGTCTGGAGTTCTTGAGAGGAAAAAATATCTACAAGCGTCACTACCTACTTCTGTAACTATCTCGCTTAATGTTACATATTCTCCGGATCTTTTTGATATTTTCACCTTTTCACTACCTTTTTTAATAGTAACCATTTGTGAAATTTTTATTTCTAAATTTTCAGATTTCACCCCCAAAGATTCCATTGCCAATTTGGTTCTTTTTATGTGCCCCTGATGATCTGCTCCCCAAATATTTATTACTTTATCAAATTTTCTTATGCAAAATTTATTATAATGATTTGCAATATCTGAGAAGAAATATGTATGAGATAGATCTTTTTTAATCAAAACATTATCTCTTTCATCTCCTAATTTTTTTGACAAAAACCAAGTTGCTCCATCTTGTTTTAGTATCAATTTTTTATCTGATAATAATTTTAAAACTTGATCTAATGTTTTATCTGAAAAAAGTTGGGTTTCGTGAAACCAATTGTCAAAATTTACATTTAGATTATTTAAATCTTTTTTAATAATATCTAGCATTTTTTGAACACCGATTTTTGTTACATTGCCGATTATTTCCTGTTCGCTAATCTCAAGGTTTGAAATTTCATTTTGAATGGAATGTGCTAAATCTGATATGTATGCACCTTTATAAGAATCTTCGTTAGAATTTATTTTGTTTTTGAGTTTTATATTTGGCATTTGATTTAAAATACTTATCCCAAATTCTTTAATTTGATTCCCTGCGTCGTTAACATAATATTCATTTTTCACATTGAAGCCATAGTAATTTAATATTTTTGATAATGCACTTCCATACACAGCTCCTCTGATATGTCCTACGTGTAATGGTCCTGTTGGATTTGCGCTTACAAATTCTATTTGTATATTTCTATTTTTTTTGTTAAATAAATTATCTAAGGTACCTGAATTTAGAGCTAAAGTTTTAATATTTGAACTGATATGTTTTTTGTTTATCGAAAAATTTAAATATCCAGGGTTGATAATTTTAATTTCATCAATAAAATCAGGTTTTGTGTCATTTAAATATTTATATAATATATCAGCAATATCCATTGGATGTTTTTTTACAAATTTTGTCAATCTTAAAGCAACACTTGATCCATAATCTGAATCAATAGAGTCAGGAGATTTTTGTACTAATAATCCATCTTTGCTCAATGATTGAATGTTAATGTTTGGGTATCGTTTTTTCAGACTTGAAACTATAAGATTTTGTATTTTTTGAGTATACATATGTTAGCCAAATTTTATGAATTCATTATTGTCTAATTTACTTGTTTCTCCGATAATTGAAGCTTGTTGATGATTAGTGCTTATTAAGTCATTTATAACATTTTTTGCGTCAGATTTCTTTACAGTAAATAAAAGTCCCCCCGAAGTTTGGGCATCGCTTAAAATAATTTTTTCTTTGTTATTTAAATTTTTAAAATTTTTTATTTTTGAGTCTGCAAATTCCATGTTTAATTTAGTACCACTTGATATATTTGATTCTATATATCTTTCTAAATTATTTATGATTGGAAGGGAATCAGTATAAAGCGTGCAACTAATCTCACTATTTAAAGCTATATTGTAAATATGTCCAATTAACCCATAACCAGTAATATCTACACATGAGCTTGCATTATATTCAAGCATGATATCTTTAGCATATTTGTTTAGCATTGCCATTGATTCAATCGAATCAATTATAAGTGCATTATTTGATTCAAGTTTTTCATTCATTATGAGATTGTTTATTATTCCGGTACCAAGAGGCTTGGTAAGTATGATAGCTTCCTGTTCATTAGCATTACTGTTTGTTATTATTTTTTTGCATTCTGTAATTCCTATGGCCGCAATACCATATTTTGGTTCAGAGTCATAGATTGTATGACCTCCTAGAATATTTAAACCAGCTTCATCACATTTTGACTTTGACCCATTTAATATTTCTTTAATTATTTTTTTTGGAAAAGTTTTTGGAAATGCGGCAATATTTAATCCTATAATGGGGTCTACTCCCATAGCATATATATCACTCATTGAATTTGATGCTGCAATTTCTCCATAAGAATATGGAGAGTCTACATTTGGAGGAAAAAAATCAACAGTCATTACCAGGCATTGGTTGTCATTAATTTTGTACACAGCTGCATCATCCTTGTCAGATGAATCTACAAGAATATTAGGATTGTTTTTCCCTACATTGAATAAGCTTAAGATTTGACCCAAATCTTCTATAGAAAACTTAGAGCCTCAGCCCCCTGAGTTTGTATATTTAGTTAATTTAAATTGATTCTTATTTGACATATTATTTATATATCTATTTTTAAACTATATTAGGCTACAATAAGTTTGAATGCCAATAAAGGCTTTGGTATGTTATCTTTAATAATTTATTAACATTTGTATCTTAGATTAATACGAATAATGGTTAATATATGATTAAACGAACTATAGATTTAAGTTTTATTGTAATTGGATTTATATTATTAATGCCAATATTATTTATTGTTGTTATTTTTGTCCTCTTATTTTTACTGTTTGAAGATGGACCGCCATTTTTTTACACGCAAGATAGACTAGGAGAAAATAAGAAAATATTCAAATTGTTTAAATTTAGATCAATGATTAAAGAAGCTGAACAAACTACTGGAGCAGTTTGGGCTGTCAAAAACAGCGATCCAAGATTAACAAAAACAGGTAAGTTCATACGAAAATATGCAATTGATGAAATACCACAACTTATAAATATATTTAAAGGAGACATTAGTTTGGTTGGACCAAGACCTGAAAGACCAGAATTATATGAAGAATTTGAAAAGATGAATATTCCGTATTATCTTAGGCTTAATGCTCCTCAAGGATTAACTGGATTAGCTCAGTTATTGGGTTCTTACGATACTTTACCTAAAAACAAATTAAGATATGACTTGTTGTATATCAAAAATCAAACAATAATGTTGGATATAAAGATAATTATTTTCTCAGTTTTAGTTACATTAATTGGGAATTGGCAATCTGATTCAAGAAAGTGGGTAAAAAAATATTTTTAATGTAAAAACACCCTAATATGTATTATTTTAAGCATATTACATTTATAAAATAACTATAAATCTTAGAAGGAAAACAATGTCACGTAAATTTAATATTGGAGATGTGAAAATTACTCAAGACTCTGAGTGTTTTGTTGTAGCGGAAATTGGCGCCAATCACATGGGTAAAATTGATATTGCAGAAAAAATGATTTTATCTGCCAAAGAATCAGGTGCTAATGCAGTAAAATTTCAAAAAAGGAATAATCAAGAATTATTTACTCAAGAAATGTTTGATATGCCCTATATAAATTCAAATAGTTTTGCAGAAACTTACGGTGAACATAGAGAATATTTGGAATTTGGTAACGAGGAATATAAACACTTAATTGACTTTGCCCGTCATCATGAAATCATGTTTTTCGCAACTCCATTTGATTTTCAAAGTGTAGACTTTTTAGAAAAATTTAATTTACCCGCGTATAAAACTGCTTCTGCTGATATAACTAATACTCCTTTTTTAGAATATATTGCCTCTACTGGCAGACCAATGATTGTTAGCACAGGAGGAGCAAGTTTGGATGATGTTAAAAGAGCTTACGATAAAATTAGTAAATATAATAACCAATTATCAATCTTACAATGTAGCTCAGTTTACCCTGCAGAACCATCGGATATGAATCTTTCTGTTATTAACACTTATTTGGCAGAATTTGAAAATAATATAATTGGCCTTTCAGATCATCAAAGTGGAATAGCATTAGCATTGGTAGGTTACGTTTTAGGAGCAAGAATTATTGAAAAACACTTTACTCTTAATAGATCTATGAAAGGAACTGACCAACCTTTTTCGTTAGAACCAATTGGATTAAAGAAGTTAATCAGGGATTTACATCGCTCTAAACTAGCTATGGGAACAGGAGAAAAAAAACTATTAGAAAATGAAAAGCCTGCAATGTTTAAACTTCGAAAAAAATTGGTTGCATCAAAAGACTTGCGAGAAGGAACAGTTTTAAAAAAAGAAGATATTGCTATAAAAATCCCAGGTGATGGGACTCCTCCTCATGAATTAGATTATTTTATAGGTAAAAAAATAAATATAGCTATTTCTAAAGATGAAGATTTAAATAAAAACCAAATTAGTTAGATATGAACAGCAATTTTATAAATGAAAAGAATTTTAAAATCTTTGGTTCTGAAGAAATGAATGAGGTTGCCAAAAATATCAGAGTTGTAGTTTTTGATTTTGATGGAGTTTTTACTGATAATAGTGTTTACACATCAGAGGACGGTAAAGAAATTATCAAAAATTCTAAGTATGATAGTATGGGAATATCTAAAGCCAATAGAAGGCAAAATTTCGAATTAGAGAAAGTTCCTTATATTGTTTTTTCTAGCGAAACAAATCAAACAGTTAGTGCTAGATGTCAAAAAATAAAAATTGACCATCATATTTCAGGTGATAAATTTCAAGATTTAAAGACCAATATTAAAACTAAAGATTTTGAAATTAATCAAATTGCTTTTGTGGGTAACGATATCAATGATCTTGGATGTTTATTAAATGTTGGATTACCTGTTATTGTTCCTGACTCAAGTAATGATGTTATAGATAAAATTAAAGAACAAAATACCAATGTATTCGTTACCCAAAATTATGGTGGCAAGGGAGTTGTTAGGGAAGTGATAGATTATTTTGAAAAAATCAAAATTCCTCCTATATTATAAATTGTAATTGAGAAACACTATGTCAAATTTTTTTTCGTTAAAAGACAAAATTATTTTTATTACAGGAGGTTCAGGTAATTTAGGGACTGATTTCACTAACACTTTATTAGATGCCAAAGCAAAGATTGTTGTTTTAGATATAAATAATTTTGACAAAATTAAACAATCAGAAAATTTGAAGTATTTTAGTGTAGATATAACCAAAAAAGAAGAAATTAAAGAAGTTCTTGAAATTGTTAAAAAAGAATGGGGAATTCCGTATGGGTTGATTAATAATGCAGGAATTGATTCTCCTCCAAATTCTAATGTAGACTCTAATGTTAGTTTTGAAAATTATTCTGAAGATGATTGGAACCGAGTGATGGATGTTAACCTTAAGGGAGCTTTCTTTTGCTCTCAGATCATTGGAAATGAAATGGCGCAAAATAAAACAGGGTCAATCGTTAATATAAATTCTCTTTATGGAAATTTGTCTCCAGACCAAAGATTGTATTCTCATTTTTCAGATAATGACCAAAGCTTTTTTAAACCTTTTGTATATGGAGCATCTAAAGCAGGATTAGCAAATCTCACAAAATACTTGTCAACTTATTGGGCTTCAAATAATGTTAGAGTAAATTCAATGACTTTAGGTGGTGTTTATAATAATCAAGATAAGGAATTTGTATCAAAATATATTGATAAAGTCCCTATGGGCCGAATGGCTGATGTTAAGGATTTCAGAGGTGCTTTGATCTTTTTGTTATCTGATAGCTCGAGTTATGTTACAGGAACAGATATTGTTATTGATGGAGGATTTAGCGCATGGTGAATAACGGTGTGATAGCTCTGATTCCTGCCAGATCAGGATCTAAGAGAATAGTTAACAAAAATATCAAATATTTGGAAAACCATCCTTTAATTGCTTATACAATTTCATCTGCCATCAATTCAGAAGTGTTTGATTCTGTAATGGTTTCAACAGATTCCACAGAAATAGCAAATATTTCTAAATATTATGGTGCGGAAATACCTTTTTTTAGGCCCAAAGAATATGCAAAAGATAATTCACCAGATTTTGAATGGCTTGATTTTACAATAAAAAAACTTGATGAGTTAAAAAAAAATTATTTATATGTTTGTATTTTGAGACCAACTAGTCCGTTTCGTAATGAATTAACCTTACAAAGAGCATGGAAAGAATTTATAACAAAAGAAAAATCTATTGATTCAATTCGAGCAGTTGAACTATGTGGTCAACATCCTTACAAAATGTGGAATTATGACGGAGAATATATAAAACCGTTAATGAATAATATTATATCTGATGAATATGGACAGCCATTTCACAGTATGCAATATTCTTCCTTGCCTGAAATATATGTACAAAATGCAAGTTTAGAGATTGTAAAAAAAAGTTCTGTTTACGATACAGGTACTATTTCTGGTAGTAAAATTGCTCCTTTTTTTACAAATAATTATGAAGGTATTGATGTTAATACACCAACAGATTGGATTGTTGCAGAAACATTAATACACAATAAATTGGCATTATTACCAAATATAGAAATCAAACCATATCAAAATTCAGGGAAATTATAATGAATAATAAATTAAGCTATATTTCTAAAAAAGAAATTACTCGTATAACTTCTTTAGAAATAGACAAGATAAACAAAACTGAATTGATATCAATAATATCCAGAATTAATACTTTGTATATGATAAATAAAGCTGGATCTGGCCACATAGGCACGTCATTTAGTAGTATGGATTTATTAAGTTATATTTTCTCAGAGTTTGAAATTACAAACCAACAAAATCAAAATTTATTTTTTTCATCTAAAGGTCATGACGCTCCTGCGATATATTCAATAATGACAATTTTTGATCTTTTAGATTTTGAAAAGATTCATCAATTAAGAATGCTTGATGGATTACCTGGTCACCCAGATGTAGATACTCCTGGAATAATAACAAATACCGGATCTTTGGGAATGGGTGTGTCAAAAGCTAAAGGGTTTATAAAATCTGCAAGAATGAAAGGAATTAATAGAAATATTTTAGTTTTATTAGGTGATGGAGAGCTTCAAGAGGGTCAAATTTGGGAATCTTTGCGGTCAGCCAGTAATGAATCAATGTCAGAAATGTATATTATTGTGGATAATAACAAAATCCAATCAGATAACTGGGTAAATTTGACTTCTGATAATGGAGATTTACGTTTGAAATTTGAATCATTTGGTTGTCATGTAGAAGAAATTGATGGTCACAATCTGTCAGAAATATATTCTACTTTTGAAAATCTGAAATCTGTAGATGACAAACCAAAAATTATTATTGCTAATACTATAAAAGGTTATGGAGTTTCATTTATGCATGCAGATGAAAAAATAAGAGAACCAGATTATGAATATCCTTATCACAGTGGTGCATTAAGTTACGAGGATTATTGTAAAGCTCTTCTAGAATTAAAAAAATCATTAAATTCAAAATTAGAAAATTTTGGAGAAAGAGAAATTGTTTTTGAAAATTATACTAAGATTAATGAGAGTTCGAATTCAATCAATGTTAGCTTATTAGAGAACTATTCAAAATTATTGTTAGAAAATGCTGATAATTCAAAAATAGTTGTTATGGATGGAGATCTTATGAAAGATCATGGACTAACTGAATTTAAAAGAAAATTTCCATCAAAATATATAGAATGCGGCATATCTGAGCAAGACATGGTTTCTCAGGCAGGAACTTTAGCACTTGAGTCATATATCCCAATTGTTCATTCATTTGCTTCTTTTTTAACAACAAGAGCTAACGAACAAATTTATAACAATGCTACTGAAAAATCTAAAATAGTTTATGTTTCAGGATTATGTGGATTATTACCGTCAGGTCCAGGACATTCCCATCAAAGTGTAAGAGATATAGGATTGATGGGAAATATACCTGGAATGGATGTTTTTCATCCTGCGTCTGTAAATGATCTTAAATTCATAATCAAATATGCACTTGATATATCAACAAGAAGCACATTTATTAGAATTACAAGTATTCCGTTCAAAGAATTATCATTTATGACTTTTGATAATGAATTAAGTTATGGACAAGGATATATTGTTCAAAAAGGCCACGATTTGGCTATTTTTTCTTACAATCCTTATATGCTAGATGAATGTATTAGAGCTTCACAATTATTAGAAGAACATAATATAAGTGCTAAGGTTATAAATTTGCCGTGGTTAAATTATATAGATAAACATTGGTTTTATAATGTTACAAAAGGTATAGATAAAATTTTTACAGTTGAAGATCATATGATATTCACAGGCTTGGGAAGTTACATAAATACTCAGACAAATGACAAGAATATAACAAATATAGGTATAACTGAAATTCCGGTTAATGGATCAAATAATGATGCTTTAAAGTATCATCGTTTAACAGCAAAAGATTTGGTTAAGAAAATATTAGCAAAAATAAATAATGAAAGATAAAAAACCTATATTAATACAATCAGATTTTGATAATACTATTACCATAGGTAATGTTAGTGAACAAATACATGATAAATTTGGTCCGGACAATTGGGATACCATATATCAAAATTATAGATCAGGAAAAATTTCCGTAGAAGAAAGTAATATTTACAGTTTTCAATTTTTAAATTTTACTGAAAAACAATTAAATGAATTTGTTATCAATAATGTGAAATTTCGCAAGGGTTTTAAGCAATTTTATGATTTTATATTAAGCAAAAAAATTGATTATAAAATTGTTAGCAGTGGTGTGGATTTTTATATCAAATCATCCCTGAAATCTATTGGAATAGATTACAACTCTGTTCCGATATATTCGGGAATTTCAGAATTTGTTAATGATGGAATACAAATCAAATATACAGATCCATTTGGAAATCATATAAGCTCTGAGTTTAAAAATAGTTTTACAGAATATCATAAAAATAATTATTCCAAAATCATATATTTAGGTGATAGCTTAACTGATCTAAATTCTTCTTTTAAATCAGATTATGTTTTTGCTACAAGTAAACTTTACGATTATTATGTGAATAATGATTTACTTTGTTTTTATTTTGATAATTATGAAGATGTGCTTTCTAAAATAAACGAATTAATAAATTAGCTGAATCCCTTATCCCACAATGGTGAGTTTTCGTTTAGTAAATCTTTATTAAAGTTTACTTTCTGATTTTTTTTCTGTCTATTCTCATAAGATGTTGGTAATAAGGTTTTGTATATAAACCCAAGTAATTTCCTGTGAAAAGGCTTTTCCTTAATTTTAATGTTATATTTTTTATATATTTTGTTTAAATCATCTTGCCACAATGATTTGTATTTTATAGTTACACTATCTTTGTGTATTGGGTGGTGAAATAAATTTATTCTGCAAAACTTTACGTTTCCACCATTCGCGATAGCCTGTATTACATATTCTACATCTGATGCTAATCCAGTTGGATGTAAGCCTATTAGAGGTAATGAGCTAGTTCTAATAATAAACCCTTGTCCACAAGCACCGAATTTTGAAATATCGTGTTTATTTTCTCCGTAATTTGAGTTTTCAGGTATATAAAACGGATATTTTTCGTTTTCTCTTTCTCTTATACCGCCACATACCAAAAAGTCAATTGATAAATTTTTATCCAAAATATCAACAGCTTCATTTAATTGTTGTTTACGAATTATATCGTCGTCTGAAACTGTTCTGATATATCTACCTTCAGAAATCATTATCCCTTTATTTATTGCATGTCCTGGACTTTTATCTTTTTCTTTAATGGTTTTATTAATAAGTGGATTATTTATGTTACTTTCACCACCATTTACTAATATAAGTTCATCTTCTTTTGTTAGTATTTTTTTTAAGTTATCTAATGCAATTTGAACTAAATCTGGTCTATCTTTAGTAATCAATATAAAACTGATTCGTTTTTCATATATTGAATTAGAAGTTTTATAATTCATTTTGCTTATACTATTCAATTGTTTCAGTTAATCCATTTAATAAATTTATTTTAGATTTAAAATCAAGTAATTTTCAAGTTATTATTTATATTCAAACATTGTCATTAATGATTTATTTGTATAATGTATTTAAACGTAAAGATTGATTTTATATTTTGATTTATATAAGTTTATTATAATGATTATATCTATTAATTAAACTCTTTCTTCAGTGTAGTTTTATTGATTGTATATTTTATAAAATCAATGTAGATATTTCTTTGGATGAAATAATATGAACGTAAAAAATATTGTAAGAAAATCTTATGTATTAAGAAAAAAAATAATCGATATTATTTATAAATCCGGGAAAGGGCATTTGGGTGGTGCATTATCATGCATAGATTTGATTTTAGCGCTTTATTACGGAGGTTTTATATTTTTCGATAATCAATCTAAGCAAAACTCTAATTTCATATTAAGCAAAGGTCATGCTGCAGTAGCATTATATGTTCTTTTAAATGACATAGGCTTTATTGATGATCATTTATTAATGCAAATGAATCAAGGTAGCATTATTGGCGAACACCCTGATCATGAAATACCAGGGATAGATGTAATTTCAGGATCATTAGGCCATGGTTTGGGAATAGGAATAGGCAGAAGTATAGCTAATAAGTTAGATAATTCTGAAATTATAAATTATGTATTGATGGGAGATGGCGAATGTTCTGAGGGTTCAGTATGGGAGGCTGTAAATTTTGCCGGGAAAATTAATTTAGATAATATAATAGCAATTGTCGATGATAATGGTTTGGGAATACTTGAACAGCAAACTAGATTAAAGCCCGAAACAAATAATCAAATCTGGGAAGGATTTGGATGGCATGTAATTAATATTGATGGGCATGATATTTTTTCAATAACTGAAGTTTTAAATCAATTGATTTCATATAAGATTGAAAAACCAATAGTGATTATAGCAAATACTATTAAAGGTAAAGGAATTTCCTTTATGGAAAACAAATTGGAATGGCATCATGGTAGTTTAAATGAAGAATTATATAACAAAGCTGTAAGAGAATTAGAAATTTATGCAAATTGAAAAAGATATAAGAGATTCTTTTTTCAGTGGAATCTACAAAGTGATGAAAGAAGATAATAATTCCGTAATTTTAACTGCAGATCATGGAGCTTTTTATTTGACCAAAATTTCTCAAGATTTTCCAGATCGTTATATAAATGTTGGTATTTCTGAACAAAATATGGTTAATGTAGCATCAGGATTAGCTTTGAATGGTAAATCTGTATATATATATTCAATAAATAATTTTATGATTTTACGTGCTTTAGAACAAATTAATATTAATTTATGTGCAATGAATTTGAATGTTAATATAGTAGGAACAGGAGCGGGATTTACATATAGTACTGACGGATTTACCCATCATGGATTGCAGGATATGGCTATTGCTATGAGGCTCCCCAATATGCAAATTTATAATTCTTCTGATAGAATTAATACCTATCACATGGCAACTGAAATAAGTATCAAGCCAGGACCTAAATATTTTAGGATCGAAAAAGGTGTTTTAGACGATATTTATAATACTGAATTTGAATTCAATGATGGTTTTGGTGCATTTAATATAGATCAAAATACTAAAAGTGTAATTATTTCTTCTGGATATATGTCTCAAAATTCAAAAAAAGTAGCAGAATTATTGTCGTCTAAAGATCATAAAATTGGATTTATTGATATTTTTAGAGTTAAACCAATTGATTTTTCATTATTAAATAAATTGGTTAACAAAATAAAAAATATTATTTTAGTAGAAGAAAATTTTTATTCAGGATCCCTTGGAGAATTGATATCTTCAAAACTGCTAAATAAAAAAGGTACAAGATTTCTACATATAGCTGTTGATGAAGATATTGATTTTTATTATGGAAATCGAGATCAATTACTTAAGAGAAATAATCTTGATTTTGATTCTTTAAATCAAAAAATTAGTGTATTTTTAGATATATGAATTTCCAGGATCAATATATTTTATTTATAAAAGGTAAATTATGAAAAGTGGATTAGTAATTAAGAATGTAGATTTTCAAACATTTGCTGATTCTTTTGGTACTGATATTTCAGATCTAAAAAAAGTATGTGAAGAAAAATTACATGCTATAGATACAGAGTATGAAATTTATAGTGACTTAAAGAGAAAAAACAATAAAGGCATAAATTGGATATAAATTTATCAAATAAAACAGCATTGGTAACAGGTGGATCTCACGGAATAGGGAAATCTATTGCAAAATCTTTGTTAGAGCATAATTGTGACGTGATATTTTTTGGGAGAACTAAAAAAAATGTTGATGAAACTATTAAAGATTTAAGTAATGATCTTAGTAAAAGAAATGCAAAAAATAAAGTAAATGGATTTCAGTTTGATATTTTGGAATCTTCTTTTGAAGATCTAGAGGATAGAATTAAATTGGAATTTGGATTTATTGATATATTAATTAACAATGTTGGCGGTGGTGGTAGATGGGGTGATTCAGATATTCTTCTTACTGATGATGAAGTTTGGGATCAAGTTTATTATAAAAATTTTATTATTGCTAAGGATTTGATAAAAATGCTTTTGCCATCTATGATGAAAAATGAGTGGGGTAGAGTAATTACAATTACATCATCTTTAGCTAAACAAGCAGGCGGCAGGCCGTGGTTTAATGTAGCAAAGATGTCTCAAACAGTTTTAATGAAAAATTTGGCTAAAAATAGTTTGTATTCTTCTAAGGGTGTCACCTTTAATTCAGTCGCACCTGGAGCAATTGATATCCCTAATACTGGATGGGATGAAATTAAAAAAACAAATCCAAAAAAATACCAAGAATTTATTAAATCAAATTCTCCTATAGGGAGATTAGGTAAGCCAGAAGAAGTAGCCAATGTAGTGACTTTTTTATGTTCTCAGTATGCTTCATTAGTAAATGGAGCTTCAATAGCAGTTGATGGAGGAGAAAGTTCCTCGTATTAATTTAAAGGTTTGTTGGTGTGGAAAATGTCAATATTAACTTAACTGAAACCAACTTTTTTTGTATAAATTGAATTTGTTTTTTTACAATTCATTTTCTTTGTACCATTTTATGGTTTTTTCTAAACCTTTTTTAATTGGGGTATTTAACTTAAAGTTGATTAATTTCATAGCTTTTTCATTACTTAGCAATCTTTTATTTATAGTCTGTGGTTGAGTAGTATCGTATTCTACATCAGGATAATAGTTTTCAATTTCAAATAAATTTTCTAAAATTTCATTAATTGTTTTATTTTGTGCTGTTGTTAAATTGATATCCATAAATTGTTCATCAAGATTAGCTGCATTTATTACACCTTCAATAAAATCATCAATGTAAATGAAATCCCTGCTGTCTTCCCCAGTTCCCCAAATTTTAAATGGAGTTTCTTTATTTACTACTCGTCTGATTAAAGAAGGGATAACATGAGATTCTTTTGGATGAAAATTATCATATGGACCATATAAATTAGAGGGTCTTATAATCAGACTTGAAAAACCATTTTTGATTTTTTTGCTATAGGTATGGCATAAAATTTCTGTATATCTTTTCATCCAAGCTACAGGAAAATAAATTTCAGGAGGATTTCCTGTTAAAGCCAGAGATTCATCTATACTTACATCCATTTCAGGATAAACTACTGAACTACTCAAAAATATTACTTTTTTTACACCAAACTTATAACAATTTTCTAATATATTTGAGTTCATAATTATGTTTGGTGTCACAAGATCCATTGGTGAATTAACTATAACTGATGCACCTTTGGTATAAGCTGCACAAATAAAAACAATTTCTTTATCTTTCATTAATTTTTTGTATTGAGAATCTTTTGTTAGATTTATCTTTACCCAATTAATGTGTTCATTATTATACTTTGGTTCGGTAGAGTGGTAAGTTGCTGTTATTTTATTTGTTAATTTGGTTATTTTCTTAAGTAGGTTTGAACCAACAAATCCACTTCCTCCTAATACTAAAATATTTTTATTTGATAATTTATTATTCATTTTTATCTCTTTCTGAAAGTATGGGGTTCTCCGTAGGCCATTTGATTTTTAATTTTGGATCATTCCAATGAATTGTAAATTGAGAATCTCTGTCATATAAAGTAGATTGTTTGTAGTGAAAAATTGCTTCTTTGGATGTAACTAAGTGTCCATTGCCATATTTGGGTGGGATTAGTATTTGAAAAGGGTTAGAAGAGCTCATTTCAAATGATATCCATTGCTGATATTCTTTGGAATTCTTATCCCAATTAACTATAACTAAATAAAATTCTCCGTGTAGACAAGAAACTAGTTTCCATGTTTTTTCATCTCCATGTATTCCTCTTAGAACATTTTGTTTGGAAGTTGATATGTCGTCTTGTATAAATTTGATATTTATACCATTTTGGTTATAAATATCTTCATTATAAGTTTCTATATAATTACCTCTAAAATCATTAAATATAGTTGGAGGAGTAATTTTTAATACTTTTGATAATTTTGTTTTTTCAATATTAAATTTATTCATCTAGAAAATAATTTTGTTTTTGTAAATAATCTGTTTTGTTTTCCTTAAACCATTCAATAGTTTCTTGAAGGCCATCTAAAAGGGTTGTTTGTGGTTCGAAATTTAATTCTTTTTTTGACTTATTTAAGTCCATAATTCTTTTTGGAGCGCCAGAGGGTTTTGATTTGTCAAATATGTAATTAAAGTTGATAAGTTTATGCAATGTTTCTACTAACTCTTTTATAGTAATTCCAACACCGCTTCCTAAATTATAGTAGCCAATTTTGTTATTATTGAGTAAGGATAATAGTATTCCATATGCTACATCTTTACTATATATAAAATCTCTAACTGCATTACCATCACCCCAAATTTCTACTGGATCATCACCTCTGGTAATTTTATTTATAAGCGAAGGAATAACCATTGCATTATTTGGATCAAAATTATCACCTGGTCCGTAAACATTTGCGGGCCGAACAATTGAAAAAGAATTGGTAGTGTATTGAATATTGTATGCTTGTATTTGCAGTTCAGCCATTCGTTTAGCCCAACCTGGGAATGAATCCATGGGTGGATTAAGATCAAGCTCGTTAGTTTCTACAAATATTTCACTAGCACTGTAAGCTCCTATAGAACTTGTAAAAGTAACATAGCTTATATCATTTATTCTACAAGCTTCTAAAAAATTGGTATTCATTAAAAGCATAGGCACAAAAAAACTAGCTGGCTTAGTTTTTGTCACTTCTACTGAACCTTTTATTCCTGCTGTATGTATAGCTATGTCGAAATCTTTTGTTATATCTTTACAAAAATTAAAGTCAGTCAAATCTCCATAAACATACCTACAATTTTCATTAAGCTCTAAATTGTCCATTGAAACTGATGTTATTTCACAATTGAATTGTGAAAGCATATCAATGACTTGTCTGCCTATTAATCCTGTACCGCCTGTAACAATGATTTTTTTATTGGATATTAAATCTGTGAGATTTTTGCTAAATTTATATTTCATATTTGATTATTATTTATTAAATATTTAAGTATTAAACCACACCCTGATAACTGTATAAAATCATCACTTGATATTAAATTATATAATTTTTTTGGAGGAATTTTTATTACATCTATTCCATTAGCGGGGTTTGATGTTTTAATTACGTTTTTTGCTACGAAAAGGTGTTGTAATGATTTTGTACGATTCATCATCAATCTACCTTTTCCTAAATATTCAAATTCGTTAGAGTGATAACCAGTTTCTTCCAATAATTCTCTTTTAGCTGAAATCAATGGCGTTTCATTTTCATCTATAAATCCTGCAGGTAGTTCTAAACTGAAATCGTCTAAACTTTCTCGAAATTGTTTAACAATAATAAATTCATTATTTTTGGTGACTGGAAGAATTACCGAGCTGTCCGGGATGTTGAAAATATAATAGGTTTTATTTTCTTTTGTATATTTTTTATTTACTATCTCAAACCATTTATTTTTGTATACAGTTTTGTTGATTATATCCATAATTACACAGATTTAGAATTTAATATGATCTTGCTACCGCTATTCTCAAATTCAAATGGAACTTCTGTACAATTTTTTAATTTTTCTTTAAGCTTTGTTTTTTTAGATTCAGGGATTATAAACATTATAAAACCAGCTCCACCAGCTCCTAAAATTTTACCTCCGTAGGCACCACAATTTATAGCAGTATCATAAATTTCATTAATATGTTCATTTGATATCTCTTTGCCTAGTGATTTTTTGATTTTCCATGATTCATTTAACAATTTACCAAAGTTGCTTATGTCTGATTTTTTCAACAATGCAATTCCTTCCTCAACAAAACTCTCTAATTCAGTTAACAAAGAGTAATTTGAGTCGAAATTATTAACCATGTCAGAAATTACATCTGATGAATTTCTTCCTATTCGAGTTCCAGTGTAATACAATGACATGTTTTTATTTAATGTACTCAGTGTTTCTTGTTTTATTTCTATTTTTTCAACATCAAATGACGAATCTTTGTTGAAAATAATTTTATTAAAACCTCCAAAAGATGCTGCAATTTGGTCTTGTGATCCAACCTTCTCGTTTAATATGTTTTGCTCTAATTCTATTGCCTTAAGAGCTAAATCAGTTTTATTAAGAGGCTTTTCGTTTAAATTTGCTAAAGAATTTATTAGTCCCACACAAAATGAAGAACTACTTCCAATTCCTGTACGAGCAGGGAGATCTCCGCTATGGTAAATTTCTAAACCTTTTGTTTCATCCATTTGCATTTGTAATAACCCTTCTCTAACTGCAGGGTGTAGTATATCTTTAAATGAATATACATTTTCTATATGAGACCATATTATTTTGTGATTTATCACATCTAAGTTTGTGTTATATTTTGCTGAAATATAACAATATTTATTTATTGTAGTTGATAATACACTTCCACCATTTTTGGTATACCAATCAGGATAATCTGTTCCTCCACCGAAGAATGAGATCCTATAAGGAGTTCTTGATACTATCATTTTATTTTTTCTCTTTGATAATTTAAAAGATCCAATAGTGTGTCTTCATATTTGATTTGAGGTTCCCAACCAGTAAGTTTTTTGAATTTATCTGTGTTTGGTATTTGTAGTGTGACGTCAGAAGGTCTAAGTAAGCTTGGGTCAGTTTTGTACTCAATATCTTTGTCAGAGTATTCAATTAATTTGTTTAAAATTTCTTTAACAGTTACAGTTGTGTCTCCTCCAATATTATATACTTCTCCTGCAGGTGATTTTTCCATCATCATCCAATAAGCTCTTACTGCATCTCTGACATCCATAATTGTTCTGATACTATCAAGATTACCAACTTTAATTGGATTCATAATTATTTTTTTTTCTACCATAGCTATTTGTTTTGCAAACCAACTTTCAGCAAAAACATCACCTCTTCTTGGTCCTGTATGAGTGAACATTCTAGTTCTTACGATGTGCATATCATAAGACAAATAATATTGATAACCTAACATATCTTCAGCTACTTTAGAAACTGCGTAAGGGCTGGCGGGTCTGAATGGATTAGATTCGGTTATTGGAACTTCATTTTTTTTCACCTGCCCATATACTTCAGATGAGCTACAAATATGAATTTTAGGTTTTATTTTTGTTAAGCGAATAGCTTCTAATAAATTAGAAGTTCCAATTACATTTGTATTTAATGTTTCTGCTGGTGCCGCAAAGCTAAATTGTACAAATGACTGAGCAGCAAGATGAAAAACAATATCTGGTTTGATTGATTCAAGTGCATTAATCATTGAATTTAAATCATTCAAATCAGCTAATACTAAATTAATTTCATCTTTTATATTTTCAACGTTGTCTAAAGGACTTCTCCATCTAAGCAATCCGTACACTTTTGCATTACTGTGATTTTCAAGAATATAGTCTGCTAAATGGCTACCTACATTTCCTGTTATTCCTGTTATTAATACTTTCATAGTTATAATTCCTATAGATAGAGTTTATTTTTCATTATAATAATCACCATGTTCTATTAATAGAGTAGATTTGGAGTCTTTTCTTTCATAAGCATTTTTAAATTTAGGAAAGATATCTTTCGGATCATCAAGCATTACGACATCAATTTCAGTGCACATTTTTTTGAACACCTCAGTGTAATCTTGTGTATGCTGAACACCGCCATCTAGTGGGTTTTTTGAGCCAATAGAGGTTCTTATTATCACACGAGGCTGCATTTTATTATTAGACATGTATCTCACTTTATCTAGATGATTGATTAGTTGATTACAAGCTAATATCAGAAAATCAAATCTTGGATAACAGGTAATAGGCACGAAACCTTCTAAGGCCATCCCCATAGATAACCCCATTTGCAAATCTTCAAATACTGGAGTTTCAATTTTTTTTTCATCAGGTACGGTTTTGAGAGTGTTAAAGATTGCATTCCCACTATATTTGACAGATTGCCCAAGAAAAATAGTATTATTTTGCTTGCCTAACCATTCCATTGAATTTATTAACTCATCTATATATTTCATTAAAAAAGCACCCAATTCCCAGTTCCATGATGAGGATAATCCCTATCATATTGATAATAAATAATATCTTCAGGAATATTTTTTGTTTTAACACCCCATGTTTCATCTGTGGGGGTATTTGTACTTAAATTATTATCTTCTACAACAAATTCAATAGGTAAATTGAAATTTCTTGCATATTTATAACTTTCGTGAAATATTCCTGTTTCAAAAGTCATGTCACCAATAAAACACCATACTTTATTTCCACTTTTTTGTTTTTGTAGAGCTTTAGCTACTCCGGTGGCAATAGGAATAATGCCTCCTACTATAGAAGAAGAATAAAATTTAGGATTAGTTGAATTTGTGCTCATGCTTCTTCCTTCAATAATTTCTTTTAATAGAATGTCTTTGTTCATTCCATGTAATAAAGCATGATAATGATTTCTCCAACTTGAAAATACCCAATCTTTTTCAGATATATATTCAAATATCTTAATTAGTTGATTTTCATTTCCTTTTGATAAATGAATAGGCGCTCTGATTTCACCATTTTCATAGTGTTTTTTTACTAGTTCCTCGAACTCTATTAAGTCTTTAGGAGTTTGTTGGATTTTTCTAATTTTTTTTAAATGTTTAGGGATATTTATGTTCATTTTTTATAAATTAATTGTTCTACAAAATAAATTAGCATATGTTCAATTTTTAATAAGGTTTCCTGAATATGTTGAGTGTTTTCAGATTGAACATTTATAGTTATATCAGATATTTTATTAAGATTTGAGTTATTTCCTGTTAGTGAGATGACATTTATATCCATACTCTTAGCTTTATCAATTGCTTTTATCACATTTATAGATTTTCCACTTGTTGAGATTGCAATTAAAGTATCATCTTTTACACCTATTGATTCAATTTGTCTTGAAAAAATTGTGTCAAAACTAAAATCGTTTGAATGCGCTGTTATAAAAGCACTATCTGTAGCTAATGAAATAGCAGCCAGCCCATCTCGTTCGATATCAATTGAAAACCTGTTTGTAAATTCTGCAGCCAAATGACTAGAATCTGAAGCACTACCGCCGTTCCCGCAAATCATTATTTTATTACCTTTTGTTAAACAATCGAATAATAATTTCGCAGCATTTATTATTTCATTTCCCTGTTTTTCAGATGTGGCAATTGACACAGCATTTGATTGCTTGATGTAGTCTTGGAATTTATTATTCAACTCTGAATTATTCATTTGTGATCATTATTTTATTTTTAATTTTAGCAAAGTATTTAGTTGTATATGAATAAGATTTAGGGTTACCTATATCAAAAAATATACTATCAAACAATTCTCCTGAAACATTTTTATTCTTGATCAGCCATGGAGCAATCTCATGTTCGAAAGATATAAATGAGTTTGGTTTTTGTGTGTTTTGGTATTCTAAGAGTGATTTTTTGTTTACTACCCTCAAACCTGCATCTATAATTTGGTTTCCAGAATTGGATTTTTCTATTACATGTTCAGTTACTTTTCCATTTTTGTCTAATGATAATCCTCCATATTCAGTGTGCTGGGTTTCCAACTCTGATAATGAGTATGTTAGATCATTATTTTTATTTTTGTGCGTTGAATATAATTGTTTGATAGGAATATCAAACATGGTATCTCCATTCATAAATACGAAATTGTCATTATTAATATGATTTAGAGCATGTATTAAGGCCCCTCCTGTACCTAAAGGTTCTTTTTCTACTGAGAATACTATTTCGATATTTGTGAAATCATATCTATCAATACATTCAATTATTAATTCACTTTTGATACCCAAGCACAATATTATTTTTTTTACATTGTTTTTTTCTAATAACCTTATAAGCCATACTAAAAAAGGATTTCCTTGAATTTCAAGAATAGATTTTGGCAAATCACTATTTACCGATTTCATTCTTGTACCTAAGCCTCCTACTAATATTATTGCTTCCAATTTAGCTCCAAACAGAATTTGTATGAAAAAGAGAATGTTCTTGGTCTGGGATTCCGTTACCAATAAAATCACCAGGAGTACTTTCAAAGACTCCTACGTCCCCAACCGTATCAGCTTTCCCGCCATTGACCCATACTTCAAGACTTATAGAATACAATCCTTGACCAAGTGGTAATTTGGGAATAGAAAATTGTATTTTGTTATTTTTATCGTCTAATTTTATGAAATGATTATATGATTCGTTATTGAAGCTTAGTACAGTTGTGTTGTTTTGATTTTTGATTAAAATTTTAATAGTTAAATTTGAATTTAAAAGACCTTTTTCAATAGCTTTTAAGGAAATGGATAGATTCAGAGTATCCCCAATGTTAAATTGTGTTTTTTCTTTTTGATTTTTATCCATAATTGTTAAATTTGTAAATTTGATTGATCCGTCTCCACCTCGTTTATTTATATTTTCTAAGTTAATATTTGTTTCAGAAATTGTATTTGTGGTTTCTAGATATTCATTTACTACTGATACAGGATCTCCATCTTTAATGATTTTGCCCTCATCTATCCATATGACTCTTGTACATAAAGTCATTATAGATTCCATATTATGACTTACAAACAATACTGTCCTGCCTGATTTTGCAACATCATCCATTTTACCTAAGCATTGTTTTTGAAAGCTAGAATCTCCAACTGCTAAAACTTCGTCAATAATTAATATTTCGGGCTCTAAATATGCAGCTACTGCAAAAGCAAGTCTTACTCTCATACCATTAGAATATCTTTTTACAGGGGTGTCTATAAAGTTTGATACTCCAGAAAAAGATATGATTTTGTCTAAATTTTCTTCAACTTCTTTTTTATTCATACCTAGAATTGTGCCATTTAAAAATATATTTTCTCTTCCGGTGAGTTCATCGTGAAAACCAGTGCCAACTTCTAATAAACTACCAACTTTACCATTTATTAACGCCTCCCCAGTTGTAGGTATTGTGATTTTGCTTAATATTTTCAGTAGAGTACTTTTGCCTGAACCATTCGATCCTATTATTCCAACTATTTCTTTCTCGTTTATAGTTAGATCTATGTCTTGTAATGCCCAAATAGTTTTAGTGTTATCTGTTGTGTTGTTCGACAAACTACGAAGTTTTTTGAAATTTCTAATTGGTGTAGATATAAAATTTATAATTTCACCAGCTAATGTGTTTGGTTTTGAGTTTTTAGTTCCTATAACATATCGCTTGGAAATATTTTTAGTTTGTATAGCTATCTTTTCTGTCATGCTACATCCGCGAATGATTTTTCTGTCTTCGTAAAGTAGTACAAAGAGATCAGTAATACTGTAATAGCTCCTACTAAACTCGCAATGATCATATTTGTATTTATTGTTCCGGTACCAAGAAAAGAATATCTGAACCCCTCAACAACTGTAACCATAGGATTTATTGCAAATAGTGTTTGATATTTATCTGGAATCATAGATGAACTGAAAGCTATAGGTGACGAATACATGAGTATTTGTATTCCAAATGGGAGAGCATATTTTATATCTCTGTACTGAACTGCTAATGTGGTAAGAATTGTTCCTATTCCAAATGCAGATATTATAAGAAGAAAAGTCAGTGGGAATACGTATAATACTTTGAGTCCAGGATTTATTTGATAATAGAATAGTAAAATGACTAAAATTATCAAAGCAATAAGAAAATCTATTCCTTTTCCTATAATAGCTGATATAGGCAGTAATAAACGTGGAATATATATTTTAGTTATCATGCCAATATTTGCTGTCAGACTGTTTGTAGAATCTGTTACACCATTAGCAAAAAATGTCCACGGAACTAAAGCACAAAAGCTAAAAATCGCATAAGGAACACCTTCGGAATCTATTTTCGCTAATCTGCCAAAAATAATAGTAAATACAACCATAAAAAATACAGGTTGTATTATGGCCCAACCTATTCCAATAACTGATTGTGCGTATCTTGATTTAATGTCTTTTAATACTAGAAAATATAGTAAATCTTTGTAATTTATTAATTCTTTGAATTTAAAAAATGAATTTTGATTAGCTGATATTTTTTGCATAATAAAAATTTATAATTTATAAATATTAATTTTGGTATTTTTTATATTTCTTAGTGCATTTCGGGTATCGTAAATAATTTCCAAGTTTTTTGAAATATAATCCCAATCATAATTAGCGTGATCTGTGATGATTATTGATAGTTCTTTATTGTTAAAGAATGATTCTATAGATTCAGATTTTATTGTTAAATTTTCTATTTCTAATTTATTAATATGGGGATCGTTAAATGAAAATTTTATATTTTTTTTAGATAATATTTGCATAATATCTATAGCAGGTGATTCTCTGATGTCAGAAACATTTGGTTTATAGGTTACTCCTATAATATTTACTTTATTGTTAAGGTTGTGTTTTTTTATTATTTCTTCTGCTGACTGGACAACATAGTCTGGCATACCAAAATTAATATCTTCAGATAGTTTTATAAATTTTGATTCTGTATTCAACATTTCTAGTTTCCATTCTAAATATCTAGGATCAACAGGAATGCAATGTCCACCTAATCCTGGTCCAGGATAAAAAGGCATATATCCATAAGGCTTTGTTTTTGCAGCTTCAATAATTTCCCATATGTCTAAATTAAGTTTTTTACAAATTAATGCCATCTCATTAATTAACCCTATATTGGCGGCTCTAAATGTGTTTTCTAATAGCTTTGTCATTTCTGCTGCTTTTGTGGATGATACTTTAATTATATTGTCACTCACAGAATTGTATAAGATTTGTCCTAAGTCTGTACAACGTGAAGTAATTCCACCTATTACTTTTGGAGTGTTTGATAAATTCCAATTTGATTGCCCCGGATCCATTCTTTCAGGTGAAAATAAAAGATTAAAATCATCGCCAATTTTTAGATTATTATTGCTTGTTAATATAGGTAAGATCACTTCTTCTGTTGCACCTGGATATACTGTGCTTTCAAGACAAATTAATTTTTTATTTATATCAAATTTTGAAATTTCTTCTGAAACTTTAACTATATATGATATATCGGGATCTTTAGTTTTATTTAGAGGAGTTGGTACGCAAATAATTACAACGTCTGATTCGACAATGGGAGAGTAATTTGATGTGAAATTAATTTTATGGTTTTTGATTGTTTTTTTTAATTCTTTGTCAGAAACATCTGATATATATGAATTTTGTTCATGTAGACTTTGAATTTTCGAGTTGTCAATATCAATTCCGAATACATTAAATCCTGCTTTTGCAAAAGATATTGATAAAGGAAGTCCAATGTATCCCAATCCTATAACAGTAACATTAGCTGTTTTATCTTTTAATTTTTTTGCTAACTCATTCATTAGAACTATATTAATATTAATTTTGAGTATAATAAATCTATTTTGTTTAGAAAATGTTAACTTTATAAATTTATTAGGTAAGTTAACAGTTATAAATTTAATTAAGCAGCCTATAAATTAAAACAAAGTATATATAAAAGGCCCTAGAGCGGTTGATGTTCCGAATATAATTATCATAGATAAAATGACCATCACAGAAATCATAGGAATCATCCACCAAAGTTTAGCTTTCCATAAAAAGCTAATCAATTCTGAAAAAATTATAAATTTACCTTTAAATGATTTAATTATGCTCATCAATTTTCCTTAGAAATATAATAATTACCTAATACAAGCTTGTCTAATCCACTAATTGTGAAAGTATTTAATGCATCGTCAGGACTACAAACTATAGGCTCGCCCTTAACATTAAAGGAAGTATTTAAAACTAAAGGAATATTAGTTTTTGATTCAAATTTTTTTATTAGATTGTAGTAATCTTTGTTTGATTTTCTCACACTTTGTATTCTTGCTGTTCCCATATGTGATACAGCAGGGATTTTATTAATAAATTCTTTTTTTACATCCACAACATTTAGCATAAAATCATTTGGGTTAGGCTCTTGATTGTTTTTTACATCAAAAATTTCGTCTATTTTATCTTCTAACACTGAAGGCGCAAAAGGCCTATAAGGTTCTCTAAATTTGATTTTTGCGTTAACTATATCCTTCATTTTAGAATTAGATGGATTTGCAATAATACTTCTATTTCCTAATGCACGCGGTCCCCACTCAATTTTGTTTTGAAATAAGCCGATTACTTTATCATCGATCAAATCATTTACTATACAATCATGTAAATCAGACTTGTTTTCGAAGTATTCAAATTTATAACTATATTTGCCTAAAGATTCTTTTATTTCATCATCGGAATAATTAGGTCCCCAATAGGAGTGATCCATTATAAATCTTTGATTTTTTTTGAGTGCTTGATGAATAAATGATAACGCTGCGCCTATAGCTCCCCCACCATCACCAGCAGATGGCTGTATATAAATATTTTTAAATTTAGTTAGTTTTTTAATTTTCCCATTTATTACAGAATTTAAAGCAACACCTCCTGCAAGACAAAGATTGTATTCATATTTTTCAGCTGGAATCTGATTTAATAAGTTGATTACCAATTCCTCAGTAACTTTTTGTATACTAGCAGCAATATCTGCGTAATACTGATTTGATTCCACTTGTAATTCATAATCGTTAGGTTTTTCTCCAAAATAATCAGGGTATCCTGTTTGATTTGTAAAGAATAATTTCCCTGGTTCTCGTGGTTCTCCAAAAAGTTTTACAAAATTTTTAGAGAATGAGCTTTTTGTACTATAGTGATAACTTATATATTTTTTATTTACTGTGAATGAGCCATCTTTATTTGATTTTATGACTTTTCGAACTTTTTCAACATAATTTGGTTTGCCGTATGGTGCCATTCCCATAACTTTGTATTCACCTTCATTAATCTCAAAACCTAAAAATGCTGTAAAAACGCTATATATCAGACCTAATGAATGAGGAAAAGTTAGTTCTTTTTGCATTGTAATATTATTTTTATTTCCTTCACTAACGGTAGTTGTTGCCCATTCTCCTACACCGTCAAATGTTACAATCGCAGATTTTTCAAAGGGACTACAAAAATATGAACTTGCCGCATGAGATAAATGGTGATTTGAAAAAACTATTTTTTTTCTTTCCACATCTAATTCACTTTGTATAAGCGAACTAACCCATAATTTATCAAAAAGCCAGCCAGTCATACTTTGTTGAAATAATTTGAAAGTTTTTGGGAATCCCCAAATTACTGTTTTCAGAATCCTGTCAAATTTCACGAAAGGTTTTTCGTAAAAAACTACATATTCAAGATCTTCAGAACTAATATTTGCTTCTTTAAGGCAAAATTGTATGGCTTTTGATGGGAATCCATAATCATGTTTGATTCTAGATAGTTTTTCTTCTTCTATAGCTGCAATAAGATTTCCATCTTTAAATATAGCTGCAGATGCATCATGAAAAAATGCGGATATTCCTAAAATGTACAATTATTTTCAACCTTGTAATTTGAAATAATTAAAATCATATTTCTCTTTTTTAATTTCCCCCCATAGTTTTGATTTATTTCTCAGTTTTAGGGGGTCACTGAATATTCGTACGAAAATCCAAAGTATAGGTACGAATGTTATATATGTTAGTGTTAAAAGAATAAACATTTGGACGTTACCAAATATTTTTAAAAATTTTAACCAATTTATATATACTATATTTAAATATTTCATTAGATAATTTATATGGAATTTTCAATATGTTTGATTTTAATACAAATAAAATTTTAATTACAGGTACAAAAAGTGGTTTAGGTAAATACTTATCTACTTTTATTAAAGGCTCAACAAAAATTGAAACTCAAAATGAGTTAAATTTACATAAACCTGGTTCGTTTAAAATAATTATTCATTGTGCGGGATCAAACTCTCATAGATTTAAAGATTTTATAAAATTGATCAAAAACAATATAATCCTTACTTATAAGTTACTCAGGTTTCGTTCTGATTTGTTTGTATTTTTTAGTACTGTCGATATTTCTTCGAGCAAATTTAACTTTTATAGTATAACTAAATATATATCAGAAAGAATAATCATTTTTTTTCACTCCAATTTTCTTATATACAGATGTTCTGCGATGTTAGGAATTCATATGAGAAATAATCATGTTAATCAAATCCTTTCTTTGAAAAATGAAAAATTAAATTTAAGTCAGGAATCCGAATTTAGATATATTACTCATCAAGCAATATTTGAACAAATATTAGAACATATAAATCTAAATAAAAAAGGAATTTTCACATTAACTTCAAAAAATCCCAAAAGTTTAAAATTTTTCTGTGATCATTATGCAAATAATAAGATTAGATTTGGAGAATATTTATATAAAACAAAAATATCTGATGTATATCCAATAATATTTTTGGGAGATTCAGAAACAAACTTTAAATCTTATATCGATTCATCAAATGAATAAAAATATAATTTTCAAGATAATATTAACAATATTGATTTCATCAATTTTTGTGTTGTTATTGATTGAAGGATTTTATTCTTTATATAAAAAATCCGAAGATCATATTAGTATCACTTACAAGATATATTCAAATATTCGAGACAATGATTCAAATTTAGAATCTAATTTTAGACACAAAGACGTAGTATATGATCAGGTTGAACTTGAAAATTTAATCAATGATGTAAAATCTTTGGATGGATTTATGGGAAATACGCCTTTTTCAGATACGTTTGAACAAACTTTGAATTCTAATGAATCGGGATGCTATCGGCACAAAAAAAATATTGATATGAAAGCTTACTTTATAAGAACTAATCTTTATAATGCTTTTGATCCAGTGACAATTTGGATAGATAATAGAAAACTAATTCCTTCAGATTTAATGTATTTTCTTGATTCCAAATCCAATGGGTATTCACATTTTACAACAAATGACCGGGGATTAAGATCTACTAATTTTAATATTGATCACAGCAAAAATCTAAATATTTTTGCAGGAGGTGGAGCTGCATTATCTTCTATGATTTCAGATATTTATACTATTCCTTATTTAATGCAAGAATATGATAAGGATTCTCAGTATATAAATGCTTCTGTGAGTAGTAGCAATTTTTCTGATGTTTTGTGTAATTTAAATCAGGAATTAAATTTTTATAAAGATTTTAAATTTGGAAATTTAATTTTATTAATATCCGATTTGGATTTATCAAAATTAGAGAATTCAGATATTGTTGATTATCTCGAAGAAATCAACGATATTAAATCAAAGTATGGAATCGAAGAGGTTATAATTATTTATTTTCCTTATCTTTATACCGTGTCTCCAGAAATCACTGTAGACCGAAAGACTAATTCTCCTGGGGTATATTTTAAGGATGCTATTAAGAAAAAAGATTTTCTTATCAGTAACATTTCAAAATACGAATTTTATAGTATCGATGGTTTGAGTGTATTTTTGAATGAAATCCAAAAAGAAAGATCTTTACTTGATGTTTTTGATTATTATTTACATCATGGGCATCCATCTTATAAATCTAACGCATTGTTAGTAGATCTAATTATAAAATTGGTAAAGAAATGATTTCCAAATTATTTGTTAATATTATTTTAATTATATTTTCTATGTTTTTCACATTAGTAATTAGCGAAGGATTTATATCCCTTTTTAAAAATTATAATGAGCATACTTCTGTGTCTTATCAATTTATAAAACCCTTACATTCAAAATTATTTAAACAGGAATCCAATAAAATATATTCTTCAAATACACTGAATGATAAACAGGAAATAGAAAATATAATTTCTTATCTTAAAGAAGATAATGTGGGAATAGGGTATTCGCCATATGAAGAATTGTGGTCAGATAAAGTAAGAACTACGTATACAGATAAAGACGGATGTTTAAAACAAAAAGGGGATTTAAATAAAGTTGGAGGATATTTGAAATCAACTTTGTTTTATAATTTCCGTCCAATGACTTTTTGGTATGACGGAGATAAAATTTTGAGCAATCAATCATCCTCTTTTATAGATAAATATGGATTAAACAAGATTACACACAGTTCAAATTCACTTGGAGAAAGAACAACTTTACCTGAGATTAAATCTGAACAAAAAGTTCTTATTATAGGAGACAGTGTGGCACTAGGGCTTATGTTAAATGATGACGAAACTTTATCTTCTATATTACAAAGTCAAAATACAAATTATCAATATATAAATTTAGGAATATCTAATGCAACTTCATTTGATAATTTATGCACACTGAAAATTTCCATTGAAAGATATGCTAATGAAATCCAAGAAATTGTTTATATTGTTTCTGATAATGATTTTGAAAAATACGATAATTTTATAAATGCAGAAGAATTAACAAAAGAATTAAATAAAATTTATTTAAATTCAAAAATAAACAAATTCAAATTAGTGTATGTACCTTATATTTATAACATATCCCCAGAAATAACAAGAAAAAATTCCGTCTCAGATTATTCTTTTGATGATTATCCTAATCATTATACCCAAGAACTTATTTTGAAAAATCAAAGTAAACTATTTGGTTGGAATTATTTCAATTTTTCAGATTTAATAAATCAAAATAAATCTGTTGATCATTCTAATTTTGAGGGATTGAAATATTATATGGATGATATTCATTTGTCAAAAAAAGGAATATATTTATTGGCAAATGCTATTAAGAATGAAAATTAGAACAATCGTTACACTTTGGTAAATCATATGATTTTAGTATTATAATTATTAGGTGAGTTTATTTACTGTAGAGTATTATGATTAAAATATCTGAACCTAATATAGGTGATAAAGAAATTAAAGCGGTGGAAACTGTATTAAAATCAGGACAGCTAGCGCAGGGCTCGAATGTCAAAATATTTGAAGATATGTTTTCAACTTATTTAGGTGTTAAATATTCAGTTGCCACTTCATCAGGCACAACAGCTTTGCAAATGGCATTATTGGCTAATAACATAGGAAAAGGAGATGAAGTAATTACAACAGGGTTTACATTTGTAGCGACTGTAAATTCTATATTATCAGTAGGAGCCAAGCCTGTGTTGGTTGATATAGATCCTATTACTAATAATATAGATGAAACTTTAATAGAGAAGTATATAACTAAAAATACTAAAGCTATAATGCCAGTACATTTATACGGATTGTCTTGCAATATGGATGAAATTGTTAATATAGCAGAAAAATATAATCTAATAATTATTGAAGACGCATGTCAATCTTTGGGCTCTGAATTTCAAAGTAAAAAAGTCGGTAGCTTCGGGGTTGGTTGTTTTTCTTTTTATCCAACAAAAAATATTACAACAGGTGAAGGAGGAATGGTTTGTACTAATGATGATGATGTGTATGAAAAATTACAATTAATTCGGAATCATGGTATGGGTCAATCCAGGTATGATTATGTTGCATTAGGGTTTAATTTTAGAATGACTGATATACAAGCTACTATTGGTATTGTACAACTTGAAAAAATTGATAGTATGCTAGATTCTAGAATAAAAAATGCAAGAATTTATAATGATAAACTAATCAAGTACGTAAATATTCCATTTAGAAATGAAAAGTTTTTGCATGTTTATAATCAATATACTATAAGGATTAATGATAAAAGAAGAGATTTACTGAAAAGTTTTTTAGATACCAAGAATATACAGACTGTTGTTTACTATCCTCATCCTGTTAGTCATTTTGATCACGTTAAGGATGGTTCTAAAATAGATTCTAAACTAAAGAATGCAGATAAAAATTCTAAAGAAGTTTTATCTTTACCAGTTCATCCAAAGCTTACAAATGATGAACTGAGCTATGTTATTAGTTCTATAGAAGAGTTTTTTAATGAATAAATTTCAATCTTCGTTATCAGTTATAATCCCGATTTACAATGAAGAAAAAATACTTAATAAAACAATTGAAAAATTGTTTCATTCTCTTAAAGAAATATTAAATGATTTTGAAATTTTAATTGTTGAAAATGGGAGCGTTGATAAATCATATGATTTATCAAAAAAACTAGCGTCTGAATTTCCCGAAATAAATGCAGTACATCTTGAAGAAGCGAATTATGGTAATGCCTTAAGAGAAGGTATTAAATTATCATCTAAGAAATATATAGTTAATTTTTCGATTGATTTTATTGATTTGATTTTTTTGAATAATGCTCTGAAAATTTCTGGAAATTATGATCTTATTATAGGGTCTAAACGAATAGGTGACGGCGATAAAAGACCAGCATTTAGAAGAATTGGGACTTTAGCTTATAATTTTATTCTTTCATTTTTTATAAATATGCCCTTTAAAGATACCCATGGTCTTAAATTGTATAATACTGCTGTGGCACAAAAATATGAAAAACAAACTATTTCACATTCTTCTATATTTGATGAAGAATTAATTTACAGAGTTTATAAGTCTGGACATAATATTAAAGAGATAGGAGTAAGCGTACATGAAATAAGGCCAGCTAGAACAGGAATAATATCCAGAGCCTATGAAGTATTAGTAAATTTGTATAATCTTAAAAAAAACTTAAATAAATAATGGACTTAATATGAAAAAACTAAGAACTGCAGTTGTTGGATATGGCTATATGGGATCTAATCATGCAAGAATCTATAATAACCATAATGATGTTGATTTAATTGCTATTTGCGATGCTGAAAAATCTAATACAAATTCTTTTATCAATTCCAATCCAACTTTTTATAAGAATGTTGACCAGATCTTAGATTTAAATTTAGATATTGTGTCAATTTGCGTTCCAACAGGATCTCATTTTGATATTGCTAAGAAATTAATTTCTAAAAAAATTAATGTTTTAATAGAAAAACCTATAACAAATAGTATTTCTGATGCTGAAGAGTTAATAAAATTATCTGATAAAGTTAATGTGATTTTAGGTGTTGGGCATATCGAAAGATTTAATCCTGTTGTGAAAGAAACTAAAAATATTTTGAACCAAAATATTTTGGGAGAAATATATCAAATTAATGTTAACAGAATGGGACCTAATCCTAATAGAAAACTCGATACAGGAGTTTTCTTGGATTTAGCTACACATGATATTGATATATTAAGATATTTATTCGAAGAAGACCCTGTATCTATATATTCTAGATCTAAAACAATAAACAAGAAAAATAAACATGAGGATATGGGAAGTTCAATATTGATATTTCCAAGAAATAAAATTGTCAATATTAATGTTAATTGGGTTTCACCAATCAAAATTCGTGAAATGATTATTATTGGTTCAGAGGGAATGGCGATAATCAATTTTATTACTCAAGATTTGAATTTGTATGAGAATAATTATAATGACTTAGATTGGGGAACAATGAATATTTTAAAAGGATCAAGTGAAGGTAAAATGACTAAATTGAGCTTTAAGCGTGATGAGCCACTTAAAATAGAATTAGACGAATTTATTTCAGCTGTTAAAAATAAAGATAAATTTTCTGTTGATGGCAAAGAGGGTATGAAATCACTTAAATTTGCCCTTGAAATGATAAATTCAGCAAATAAATCAAACTAGGTTTATCGAATGCGTATATTAGTTTTTGCATATGATTTTCCTCACATCAAAACAAATAGGGGATTAGATAACCTTATTTCAAATGGAATTAAACCTGTTGCTGTAATTGCTCAACCATATAAAAATTTAAATCTTCCTAAAAACAGAATTAAATTTGATATAAATTATAAAAATCCAGAAGATACAAAAATTATTTGTAATAAAAATAATCTAACTTATTTTAAAAGTGATCATAATTCAAATGAATCTATTGAATTTATAAACAAAATCAAACCTGATGTTGGAATAATTCTGGGTGCAAGAATAATCTCTGATGAGATAATCAAGCAATTTAATAGAGGTATAATAAACATTCATCATGGATTTATTCCTGAAAATCGTGGTTTAAATACAATGCAGTGGGCAATATTAAGAAACCAAAAACAAGCTGTTACTTCACATATGATTGATAAAAATATTGACATGGGTGAAATTTTAGAAGTTTTTGAAGTTCCGGTAAATTTAAATGATGAGTTAGTTGATATTTACAATAGAATTAGCGAATATGAACAAAAGATTCTTTTGTCATCTTTAAAAAAAATTAAAGAAGGCTACAAGGGGTCATTTATTAGTTCCAAAGGTAATTATAATGATAATTTGACATTGAATGATTTGGAAAACAAAATGATTGAAAAATTTGAAGACTATAAAAAACAATACCCCAACTTAAATAGATATCCTAGGTAAATACGATTATATTGGATAGATGAATAAGGGTAAAACTAAAATAATTTTTGGATCTTTGATTTTGTCGTTAATTCTAATGCTATTTGCATTTAGAAATGTTGATTTACAAAATTCAAAATCTTTTTTTAACAATTTTGATTTCAAAGTAATGATTCCATCTTTGTTTATTGTTATATGTATGTATATTGTTCATGGATTAAGATGGGCTAATATTTCTTCTGAAATGAACTTAAATAAATCAAAAAATTATGTTCTTATAACTTTTTTAGGGTTTGCAGTAAATTCTATAGTTCCTATGAGAATGGGTGATATGTTTAAAATACTTATTAGCAAGAAGTATTTAAAAAAAGAATATTCGCAAATAACTTCTACAGTTTTATTTGCTCAATATTTAGATTTTGTTTTTGTTTTATTTTGTTTTGCTATTATTTTATTGTTTTTACCCGAACTTTACACAGATGAATTAAATACAAATTTAGTTAATCAAAATACATATATTGTTTTAATTGTGATGTTTTTCGTTGCACTATTAATTGTTTTTTCTCTGCCCTATATTTCAAGAATTTTAATTTATGTTAAAAACAAGGGCACATTTGAAAATAATTCAATGCTCTTAAGAATATTGAATTATTTATTAAGAGTATCTGAAACTTTGCAAAAATTAAGTAAGGACTATTCTAAGGTATTAAAAAATCTTTGCCTAACTTTTCTATATTGGTTTTTGATACTTAGTTTGTTTATGTTAATTGCATATGGCTTTGGTATAAACATCCCGGTTAGGATACTTATTTTTTCTATTTTGTTATCAAATTTGGCTAGTATTTTCCCTTTGACCCCTTCTTCGATAGGGACCTTTCATGTATCGTTAATGTTTGGATTGTTACTTTGGACAGATGATCAAAATATTTCTTTTGTATATGCTACTACTGTCCACGGATTAATATTTTTAAGTAATATTATTTTGGGGGTTATTTCAACAATAATATTAAACCTAAAACTAAGGGAAAGAATCGTATTAAATGATTAATTTTTCAAAAAATGATTTTTTACTTTTACTTAGTTATTTTGCAATAACTACAATTCTTTATGTTTTACCTTTTATTAAATTGCCGTTAGGATACGATACCGCATGGATGTTTTTTGTATTTACTAGTGATACTAGCTTAACTCTAACTCATTATTACGAAAGCGCAGGCATAATTCCTGGAAATATAATTGAAAGTGTGAAGTCTGTATCAAATTTTTATGGTAGAGCGAGTTTTTTAAATTTAGGTCAATTTTGGTTGTTGGCAAAATTATTTCCTGAATTGGATATTGTCTGGAGATTACTACCAGTTGCAGCTATGACTATATCTGTGTTTTTTTGGCATAAAATACTATCCAAATTTCATTTACCCTATTTTATTTTATCAATATTCATATTTTTTTTAATTACAGACCCTTCCTCTATATGGATGGATTGGAATAAAGCTGAATCCATTGGATTTTTATTTTATACAATTGCTTGTTATTGCTCATTTTCAAATAAAAGTATTTCTTATTATTTATTAGTTTTTTGTTTCTTGGCTTCACTTTTTTTTAAAGAAACATTTTTTATTGGACTTCCATTAATAATTCTTTTTAGAATGTATACAGCTAATACCAATAAAATGGATTCAATTAGAATTTTTATAATTAAATTTATAAAAAACAATGTGTTTTTATTGATTTCTAGTTTTGGGTACGTTGTTTTTATGACAATATTTTTTCTAAGTATTGATTTAAGTAACAGTTATTTTTTGAATTTAGTAGAAGTCAGTCCCGAGTTTTTCCCGTTTATTATTGAATATATCAAATTACAACTTCCTATATATTTTGGAGATTTGTATTTTATTTATTTCCCTATAATTATTTTGTTATTGGGAATTTTATTATTAGATATTTTATTTTTTTCCGAAAAAACTACCGAAAACTATAATTTGAAATGGATGATATTCTTATCATATATTTTTACATTTGTTTTTTATTTTTTTGTTGTATATGAATTTGGTGTGATTTACAGAAGATATATGGTTCCTATTAATATTTTTAATATGATGTTTTTAGTATTTATGTTTAAATTTTATAGTCACTATTTAAAATTTAATATATCAATTATTATTTTTCCAATATTATGCTTACCATGTATTTTTTGGATTTATAAATTCAATGTTATACTTTCCGTATTATTGTTGATATTTGTACTTACAACTATTGTTTATGTTAATTATTCTAAATTAAGTAAATTAAGAATAGAATTGATTAAAATAATTTCAGTTTTATTCATTGCAATTCCTGTTGCTGATCAATTAATTGTGAATTTGGCGGCTAGTAGAAGTGAATTGATTCAATGGAAATCTGTTACTAGTGCTATCAAATCAAATGAAATAAAATCTGAATCAACTCTTTTATTAAATTTGTCAAACAATTTTATAATTGAACACGCTATATCTATGGAAATTAATTCTTTGATTTCAGGCAGAGATGATATAGTATTTTTTGTGAATACTAAAAACTTACCCCAAAATATTAAAAACAATCCATTCCAATTAAAAGAAATTCAAAGATTTAATCAAGGTAAGACACCTAATTTAAATGAAAATTACGAAATTTATAGAATTAGTAATGATAGTAATAAAAATATATCTTTGATAGATAACATTCAAAATCGATATAAGAGTAGTACTTATGATTCTATGTATAAAATTAAATCAAACGATTGATATATTAATCCTGTAATTTGATTGAAGATATAAAATCCAGATTATTTAAAAACCAATCTCCGGTTTCCTTTACACCTGAATCTATGCCAAACATAGGTTGCCAATTTAGTAAATTTTTAATTTTAGAAATATCAGCTAGACTATGTTCAATATCTGATGGATCTCGATCTATAAAATTAATTGTAGCTTTTTTGTTTAAATAATTTTGAATAACAGTAACAAGATCGTTTACTGTTATAGCATTGCCACCTCCAACATTAAATATTTCGTATCCTTTTGATTTTGTTGATTTTATAAGTGCATTTGCTACATCAGATACATAAGTGAAATCTCTAGTTTGATTTCCATCACCGTATATTGTGATGGGATCATCGTCAATAATAGACTTTAAAAATTTAAATATAACCATATCTGGCCTGCCAAAAGGTCCATAGACTGTGAAAAATCTTAATACAGCTACATTTATATTGAAATGATAATGATAGGTATAAGCTAATAATTCTGCAGATATCTTACTTGCTGCATAAGGAGAAAGAGGAAATGAAGTGTTATCAGTTTCTTTGGTCGGTATATTTTTATTGTCACCATAAACGCTAGATGTTGAAGCAAGTGTGAAATTTGAAACACTTAATTTTTTGCATAACTCAAGTAAATTTAATGTGGCATTAACATTATTGTCTTGATATGCCCAAGGATCGATTATACTTGTCCGAACTCCTGCATAAGCTGCAAGATGAATTACTGCATTTATATTATTTAGATTGTTACCTAAATTAAGGATATCATTTTTGTTGTTGAGATTTATTTTTTCCAAATTGAAATTTTTAAAGTTTTTTAGAGAATTAATTCTCTCATTTTTGAGCTTTATGTCATAAAAATCATTTATATTATCTATTGCTATGACAGTGTGATCATTTTCCAATAGCGCTTTGGCTGTATGATATCCAATAAAACCTGCTGCCCCGGTAACAATACAATTCATTTTTCACCTTTATCATTTAATTGTGTATATTTTATTATTTATATAATATGATTTATATAGATATTTCTCATTAAATATGAGTAATAAAAATCTTAAAAATAAAATTAGAAGTAATTTGTACTTAAAATGAATAAGAAATTAGTTAATGTATCAGTCATAATTCCAACATATAACGAGCAGAATTATATCGATAATACTATTGATAGTTTATTAAATAATAATTATCCTCAGAAATTAGTAGAAATCATAATTGTAGATGGTGGAAGCTCTGATAAAACAATTAATATCGTTAGAGATAAAATAAAAAATAACAATAATGTTAAAATTTATAATAATCCAAACAAGATCCAGTCTTCCGGTTTGAATTTAGGAATTAAAAAGTCTAACGGAGATATTATAATAAGAGCAGATGCACACGCCTTGTATGAACAGGATTATATTGAGAAATCGGTAAACTTACTTATCAACAGTAATTATCAAAATGTGGGGCCTTTTCAAAAATCAATTGGTGAAAACTTGGTCTCTAATTCAATTGCAATAGCTATGAGTAGTTTCATTGGCATGGGAAATGCAAAATACAGACTGTCTGACAATTATATCGAAAAGGTAAAATCTGTATGGCTTGGTGCTTGGTGGAAAAAAACTTTAATAGAAATAAATGGATTTGACGAAGAATTAGCTATATCTGAGGATTTTGATTTAAATTACAGATTAAGAAAGGAAGGAGGTGAAGTTGTAGCTTCTAATTCAATAAAAGCTTCTTATATAGTTAGAAAATCAGTTTTTCAATTATTTAATCAATTTTTTAAATATGGTCTCTGGAAATCTAAATTCTTGTTATCCTGCCCAAATGAAATCCAAGTAAGATGGTGTATTCCTCCTTTATTCGTACTTTCAACGTTTTTGTGCTTGGCATTGAGTTACGTTTCTTTATATTATTTTCTATTTTTTGCTATTTATTTTATTTTTCTATTTGCAGGAATAATTCACATAACAAAAATTAAAAATGTTTTAAATGTTATAGAATCATTGATTTTATTTATAATTTTCCCAACTATTCATTTTTCATGGGGATTAGGTTTTATTGCTGGGTGTATATATTGGAATATAACAAAAATGATAAAAAAATCGAAATAATCCAAAGGTTTTTATAATAACTGTCAGTATTGGTTGAATACTTGTTCTTTATAAATTAAAATAATCAAAATTTAAAGTGAATTTCATTGAAATTAAACTAGATTGGGAGGGCACATGACAACTAAAACATCAAAATCAAAATCAACTACAACTAGAAAAGATAAGGTATTATTAGAAGTTAATAATTTAACCACTCATTTTTTTACTCAAGATGGCGTAGTAAAGGCTGTTGACGGTATTTCTTATAATGTTCACGAAGGTGAAGTAGTGGGAATTGTAGGAGAAAGCGGTTGCGGAAAAAGCGTAGGTGCCATGTCAGTAATGAAAATTATACCTAATCCTCCAGGTAGAATTGTAGACGGATCTGTTACTTTTGAAGGTGAAGATCTTGTGAATATGGATGAATCTAGAATGAGAGAAATAAGAGGTAATCGTATAGCAATGGTTTTTCAAGAACCAATGACTTCATTAAACCCTGTATTAACTATTGGACGACAATTAACTGAAACATTAGAATTACATCAAGGATTAAAAGGCGAAGATGCATTAGATAAAGCTGAAGAACTTCTTAACAGGGTTGGAATACCTGAAGCAAGGCAAAGACTAAAAGATTACCCTCATCAATTTAGTGGTGGTATGCGACAAAGAGTAATGATTGCTATAGCGCTTAGCTGTGATCCTAAATTAATTATAGCTGATGAGCCAACAACTGCTTTGGATGTAACAATTCAAGCTCAAATACTAGAATTAATGCAAGGTTTGGCCAAAGATTTTGGTACTGCATTAATTATTATTACTCATAACCTGGGAGTTGTAGCAAGATACGCTGACAGAGTCATAGTGATGTATGCTGGTAAGATAATAGAAGAAGGTACAGCAGAGGAAATATTTCATAACCCTATTCATGCATATACTAGAGGATTGTTAGCATCAGTTCCAAGATTGGATGCTAAAGAGCATGTAAGGCTACAAACCATCGAAGGATTACCTCCTGATTTGGTTTCACCTCCTCCAGGTTGTGGATTTCAACCTAGATGCACAAAAGGCCCTAAATCCTGTAAATGTGCTGAGACTCCTCCAGCATTGGTGGAAATTAAAAAAGGTCATTATGTGACTGAGTGTAAATGCTGCCAAAAGTAAAAAACAGAATTAAATAATAAAGGGGAAAATTATGACAACAAAAACTAAAAAAACAACAAAGAAAAAGACAACTAAAAATGATGATATTTTAGTTAACGTAGAAAATTTAAAAATGTATTTTCCTGTTACATCAGGAGTGATAATGCAACGTGTTGTCGGGCAAGTTAAAGCTGTTGATAATGTTAGCTTTTTTGTTAAAAAAGGTGAAACATTAGGATTGGTAGGTGAAAGTGGTTGCGGTAAAACAACTACCGGAAGAGCTGTATTACAATTGTACAAACCTACTTCCGGTAAAGTTCAATTTAATGGACAAGAATTAACAGAACTAAATGCTAACGAGATGAGAGCAATGAGAAAAGAAGTTCAAATAATTTTCCAAGATCCATATGGTTCACTAAATCCTAGGATGTCTGCAGGTGATATTATTGGAGAACCTCTTAAAGTTCACAAATTAGTTAGTAATAAAAAAGAATATCAAGAAAAAGTGGCTGAATTACTATCTGTAGTAGGCCTGAGTCCATATATGGCAGATAGATATCCCCATGAATTTAGCGGAGGTCAAAGACAAAGAATTGGTATTGCTAGAGCATTGGCTGTAAATCCAAGTTTTGTTGTTTGTGATGAACCTGTATCTGCTTTAGATGTGTCAATTCAGGCTCAAGTAGTTAATTTATTGGAAGACTTACAAGAACAATTTGGATTAACTTACTTGTTTATTGCTCACGATCTGTCTGTTGTTAAACATATTAGTGACAGAATTGCAGTGATGTACCTTGGACACATCGTTGAAATTGCTCCAGCAAATGAGCTTTATTTTAATCCAATCCATGCATATACGCGTGCTCTTCTTTCAGCTATTCCAATTCCTGATCCAACTATTGAAAAGACTCGAGAAAGAATAATATTAGAAGGGGACGTGCCAAGTCCATTAAATCCACCAGAAGGATGTGTGTTTAAAGGAAGAGCTAAAAAGAAGAAAGGACAAAAAGAATGCTCTGATACTACTCCTGTACTTGTTGAAGTGTCACCAGATCACTGGGTAGCAAATTGTCCGGGTTGTATGGAAAAATAGAAAGTTTGACTGTGAAATTTTGGTGGAGCTGAGGAGATTCGAACTCCTTACCTCTTCAATGCCATTGAAGCGCTCTCCCAATTGAGCTACAGCCCCATATTATCGTAATTAAATTTAATTAATATTATTTTACTATATCACTTTAATCATGTTTGCCGGAATAATTATATCAACTGACAATTTAAGTAAAATGAATGATTTTTATGTTAAATTGCTAGAGGTACAACCTGATAATTATAATGATTCTCATTCATCGTTTCACTTTAATGATTTTAAATTGATTATTACTACTCATGATAAAGTCAAAGGCAAAGCAAAAGACAAATACAGGAAAATGATAAATTTTTCTGTCGATGACATTTATAAATGGTATGAAAAACTTAAATCATTGAATGTCAAAATTGTACAAAAACCCTATCAAGAAGAGTGGGGTGGATATATCTGTACATTTGAAGATATCGATGAAAATATCGTACAGTTTATACAAATCAGGTAAGGTAATATTTTATCTTTTTGAGAACTGTTTAGCTTTTCTAGCTTTTACCAATCCGTATTTTTTACTCTCTTTAACCCTGCTGTCACGTGTTAAGAATCCGGCTTCTTTTAATGTAGGTTTATTTTCAGGATTTTGTTTTACTAATGCTCTTGCTATTGCTAGTCGAATAGCTCCTGATTGTCCTGAAAAACCGCCTCCTGAGACTTTGATTTCTACAGTACTTTTACTTGATTTTTTGATTAATTTTAAAGGTTGTTTAATATATTCTACTGATTCTGGTACGGTAAATATTTCATCAATCGGTTTATTATTAACAGTTATATTACCACTAGTTTCAAAAAGTTTTACTTGAGCCACTGAACCTTTTCTTCTACCAACTGCATAATGATATGTGCTTTTTTGTACCATGTTATTTATTCCTTAACTACTTTTATTTGAGCATTATGAGGGTGCCTGTTGCCTTCATATAGTTTTAATCTATTCATCAATTTATCTGATAATTTATTTTTAGGTAGCATTCCTTTTATAGAATTTCTTAGTACTTTTTTAGGATTAGATTCAAGCAAGTCACCCAAAAGTTCTTTTTTCAAACCACCCATGTATCCACTGTGTGAAAAAATTTCTTTATTTTTCGATTTGTTACCAGTGACTTTGATTTTATTTACATTAGTTATAATCACAAAATTAGAGCTAAGTTGATGTGGAACATAATCAGGACTATCTTTACCCTGTAAATATTTAGCTACATTTGAACTTACTCTTCCTAATGTAAGGCCCTCTGCATCAATATGTATCCAATTTTCAGTTTTAGTTTTATTATTCATTTGTCATATTTTTTTTAAAAGAAAAACCATCATATTCTACTAAAGTTAAGCACAAACCTCTAGGAGACACGTTATGTTTTATTACTGTTTTTGCTCTATTTTCGCTCTTAAGTAACGATTTGAGCTCATTTAAACTATGTTTCCCTCTTCCAATTGCAATAAGAAATCCAACCATGAATCTAATTTGATGTCTTAAAAAACTTGAACCTTTAAATTTAAAAATCAATAATTTATCTGAAATCTCAATAGAATTATCATAAATATACCTGACAGAATTTTCTGGGAGACTTTCTTTTTTGCAAAAATTAGAAAAATCATGTTTTCCTTTAATTAAATTTAATGCTTTTTGAATTTTAACTAAATCTAACTTTTTAGGATAATGATATGAGTAATTTCTCATAAATATATCCTTTTCAAATGAGGTTGAAATAGTATATTCATATGTTCGTGATATTGCAGATTTACGTGGATGAAACGTATTAGCCACTTCGGTTATATTAGATACGGCTATATCGTCTGGTAAATTGGAATTTAATGCATTTTCTAGATCATTTATTTTATGGTTCCATTCTGTCGTGAATGAAATAACTTGATGAGTTGCATGCACACCTGAGTCAGTTCTCCCTGCATATTCAATGATTAAGCGTTTATTTGTTACCTTAAACAAAGAATATTCTAGCTTTTCTTGAATAGTTTTTTGATTTTTTTGAGATTGGAATCCTTGGTAAGAGGTTCCGTCGTATTGACATGTTAAAGCAAATTTTTTAATTACTGTCACTAGCTGTGGTTTTAGTTACCTCTTCATTAATTTGCTCCGTCTGATCAGAAGATTCAAGGTTAGAAGATTCTCTGATTAATTCTACTCTAGCTAATTCTGCACCATCACCTTTTCTATAAAATGACTTAAATTTAGATTGTGTATTTGAGCTTGGTATTCTAATTATCCTAGTATAACCACCAGGTCTGTCTTTATATCGAGTACCTATATCTTCAAATAGTTTTTTATAAGCATCGGAAGAACCTAATTTGGAAATAACTAATCTTCTGTTGTGTACATTATCTACTTTTGCTTTTGTGATTATTTTTTCAGCGTATCTTTTTAGTTCTTTAGCTTTAGCTAATGTTGTTTCAACAGATTCGTACATAATCAAATCAGAGCTTAAATTCTGTAGCAAGCTAAGCCTATGACTAGTTTTTCTAGATAATCTGTTTCCTTTGTGTTTATGTCTCATTATTACTCTTTATTTTCATCCTCATTAGGGTTTGTTTCATTTTCTTCTTCTAATTCTTCCCCTTCTTCGATTCCCCAAACAAATCCTTCTGGCAAGAATCCTAGAGAACCAAATTTATCGTTTAATTCATTAAATGATTTAACACCGAAATTTCTAATTTTTAGTAAATCAGCTCTTTTAGTTTCAATGATTTGACCTACCGTGTCTAAACTTGCACGTTTAAGACAGTTTAGGGTTCTTGAAGAGAGATCCAGTTGTTCAATAGTTGTATTGTACTGTTCTGGTGTTAATTGTCTCCAAATTTCGGATTCATTATCTTTGTCATCATCATTTTCTTCTGTGGCTTTACTAATAATCATAAATTGGTTTAAAAGAACATTTGCAGATTCTTTTAAACAATCCAAGGCACTTTTAGTAGAATCTGTCCAAATTTCTATAATTAGTTTTTCGAGTTCTACTGAGTCTGTTTGAGTAACTTTTTCAACATTAAAGTTAACTTTTCTGATAGGACTAAATATTGCATCTACTGGTAATATTCCTATTGTAGTTTCTTTTTCTTCAATATTTTTTACTTTATAACCAACACCTCTTTCGATGTTGAATTCTACAGAAAGTTTTGATTTTTTTGTGTCTAGCGTAGCGAGATGTAATTGAGGATTTACTATTTCGAAATCGGAAGATGCCATAATATCAGATGCTGAAACTTTTCCTTCTCCATCAACTTCTAATCTTAATTTTCCGGACCTTTCTGATTTTGATTTAATTCTTATTGATTTGAAATTTAACAGTAGTTCTTCAACACTTTCTTTCACATTCTCAATCGTTGAATATTCATGAAGAATCCCATCTATTTTAACCCAAGTAATAGCAGTACCAATTATAGAGCTATATAATACTCTTCTGAGTGAGTTACCTAAAGTTGTTCCCTGGCCTATTGGCAGAGGACCAAAAGTAAATTTTCCATAATCTTCATTTAATTCTTCTGTTGTAATTTTAGAGTTTATTTTTTCTAAAATAATATCTGATTCCGGCTCTAGTTCTGGAACTATAGAATAATCCATTACCATAATTTTCTCCTTTTGCTATTAATTTACTTATTATCTTGAATAATATTCAATGATTTGCATTCTATCAATATTGGGGTCAAAGTCATCGGCATTAGGACTACCAATAGCTTCTCCCTCCAATTTCGAAGTATCTACTTTTAACCAATTAGGTATAATTGCATTCTTACCTGATTCTGATTTAATTATATCTTGCAATTTAGATTTTTTAGATTTTTCTGTCCAAGATATTTTTTCTCCAATTTGTACCTGATAGGATGGAGAGCTTACTTTTTTACTGTCGACTTGTATGTGTCCATGATTTATAATTTGTCTAGCTTGTTGTCTTGTATCTGCGAATCCTAATCTGTAAACAACATTATCAAGTCTGTGTTCTAGTAAAGACATTAGATTGTCTCCTGTAATTCCAGGTTGTGAAATAGCTTGTTTAAAATAATTTCTAAATTGTTTTTCTACTAATCCATACATGAAACGTGCTTTTTGTTTTTCTTTTAACTGCATCCCGTATTCAGAAGGTCTTCTTCTTTGTGATAGAGGTGACTTATCTCCTGGAGGAGATTTTCGTCTTTCCCAAGCACATTTGTTCGCAGGTTTGCCACATAAAACCATTCCATACTGTCTGCATTTTCTACATTTAGGTCCTGTATATCTAGACATATTTATACTCTCCTTCTTTTTGGAGGCCTGCATCCATTATGAGGAACAGGTGTCACATCCCTGATTGATTTAACTTTGATTCCAGAATTACTTATAGCTCTAATTGCCGAATCTCGTCCGGCACCAGGCCCTTTTACAAAGATCTCAACTTCTTGTATACCAAAGTCATTAGCTTTTTGAGATAATTTTTGTGCAGCAAGCTGAGCTGCAAAAGCTGTTGACTTTTTTGATCCCTTAAATTCTTCTGTTCCGCCACTATTCCAAGCTAAAACATTTCCTGATCTATCTGTTATGGTAACAACAGTATTATTGAAAGTACTTTGAACATATACTCTTCCATAAACTACATTCTGCCTTGCTTTTTTTCTTGTTCTTTTTCTAGTTGTCATATTTACCTTACTTTTAAATTAAATTAAGTTTTTTGATTTACGTCTCTACCACGCTTCGCAACTGCTACTTTCTTGCCTCTTTTAGTTCTTGCATTTGTTTTAGTTCTTTGGCCATTCACTGGGAGGCTTTTTCTATGCCTTGTGCCTTTGTAGGACCCAATATCAATTAATCTACGAATATTTAAGTTTCTTTCAACTCTTAAATCACCTTCAACTGTTATTTTAATTGTTCTTGATCCTGATACTATTTCTCCAGTGTCGATGATACCTCTAATTTTGTCGAGATCGTTGTCGTTTAAATCTTTAACTTTTGGATTGTCTGTTATACCTGCTTGGTCAATGATCAATTGGGCAATCGTAGGCCCAATTCCTTGAATATATCTCAAAGATACATTTACTCTTTTGTTGTCGGGTATATTTACTCCTGATATTAATGCCATAACAATCCTTATTTGAACCTGTATGTTACTCTTCCCCTTGTTAAATCGTAAGGGGATAATTCTACTAAAACTCTATCGCCGGGCAAGATTCTTATATAGTTGACTCTTATTTTGCCAGATATATAAGCTAATACCTCATGGCCATTTGCCAAT
>CAJWSY010000008.1 GCA_913045935.1 uncultured Chloroflexota bacterium
ACCGACTTCGTGTATTATGTTACCATTAGGTGTGTACCATTTTGCAATTGTCATAGAAATCCCGCCGCCGTTACTTAGGGGCCTCATTAAACCAACACTTCCTTTGCCGAAAGACTTTTCTCCAACAACAATTGCTCTTTTATAATCTTGCAATGCTCCAGCGAGTACTTCGCTTGCACTTGCACTGTAATTGTTTATTAATACCACTATAGGAATTTTAAGATGTTTATTATAATTTAAATCTCTAATATTCCAAATTTTTTCACGATTATATCCATCTATTTCTTTCATTACTATTCCTTGTTCTAGAAATAAGCTAGTGACATCTATCACAGAACTTAATAATCCACCAGGGTTATTTCTTAAATCTAATAGTATTGCTTGTGCGCCATTGTTTTTAACTTGGGTAATCATTTCAGATAAATCCTTTCCTGATTCAGGATAAAAGTTTGTCAATCTTATATGCGCAATATTATCATTTTTTTCTGAGCGAAGATTAACGCTATCTAGCTTAATTGATTCTCTTTTGATACTTATCAATTCTGTTTTTTGTGTTAATAAATGTTTAACAAGTAATTCTACTACTGTACCTTCGGGGCCTCTTATTAAATTAATGGCTTCCATTAATGAATAGCCTTCTAGTGATATTCCATTAACTTCTATAATTATATCCCCAGGTAATATCCCGGCTTTTTTTGCAGGGCTTCCATCAAATGGTGATACTATCACAACTTTTCCAGAACGATTCATGTCTACACTTGCTCCAATGCCTTGATATTTTCCTTGCATATCTGTGTTTTCAACATTAAAAAATTCTGGAGGAATGTAATTTGAATGCTGGTCATCAAGAGATTTGAGCATTTCTTTAATTAACAGTTCTGTCATTTTTTCTTCATTAAGGGAAGATCTTTCAACGTAATCTTTAGTTAAATAAGCCCAGGTTTCCCAAACTGGAGTTAATTCTTTAGAATATTCCGACGGGGCTTTCAATTCATTTTTAGGGAATATCAATTCGTAATCTTGATTTGCAGATTGCTCTGAGTCTATTTGGGCAGAAGAACAAGATAAAGCAGTAAGTGAAAGTATTATTATAAATAAAAATCTTGAAAGTTTAAGTGAAGACATTTTTATTGTTATTTAATATATTAATAAGTATATTTTATCATCAATCATTTTTATTATAAAAGGGTTGAATTATATATGAAAAAAAAGTACATTGTATTCAATTGTAATTGAATACAATTTGAAATAAGTTTATAAAAATTTCATTTCATAAATTGAATAAACATCTATTTAATTTATATAATTTTTATTATGATTGAATAAAATTTTGAATAAAATGAATGATAAGTCAAAAAGGTCAAGAAAACGAGTATTCAGAGGTTATCCCAATAATACGCTAGAAAAAAGTATTTTAGATGCTAAGGATATAATTGAACAAAATTTAGGAATGACTATTCGCAAGAAAGCTTTGGCAAAATTGTGGGGCATCAGTGTCAATAGTAGTAATTACACCTCAAAAATAAATAATATGAGAGGATATGGTTTGACGAATGCAAAAAAAGAATCTGAATACATTGAGCTAACGCGATTGTGTAAAGAGATATTAGAACCAGCTGACCAGGAACAGTATTTTAGAGTTCTTAGAGAAGCATGTAAAATTCCTAAGAAATTTTCTAAATTTTATAAATTATTAGAAGATAAAAAGTTTCCGTCAATAGAAAATCTTAAGCGAATTGTTATTCAAAATATTTCAGTAGACAAGGATTTGGTTGATGAATTCATTTATATATCAAAAGAGAATGGAATATTTAGTGAATTAATAAGTAATGATGATGAGGTGTACTTTGGAGAAAACCATGATTCCGATAAGAAAGAATATGATTTCGAACCGTACATTTCGGACAATCAAGGTCAACTTACGTATGGCAATGATGGCACAAATATTCAAAAATTTAGACCAAGTATTATTAGTTCTAAGAAAAATGAGCAAATATCATTAAAATACTTTAAAGAGACAAAAACTTTGCAATTAATTAAAGATATGCTTGAATTAATGGAAATAAAATATGATGAGGCATATGTTTCAATTACTGATTTTTTTGATTCAGAAAACTCGTCAGAATATAGTATATTTATAATTGATTCAGATATTAATCAAGATTCAACTGATATACAATTTTGGATGCAACTGGGAGCTTACTTGTCTCAATCATCAGAAAATTATTTATTTATTAGCAGCTTTGATGAGCCAATAAGTGTTCCTGATATATATAAAGATAAGATCTTGAAATTAGAAAGCTCAGAATTTGACCAAATATTTGCTCAAATTGTCAAACACCTTATTGTCGCAGGCGTTATAGATATAAACCTAACATAGTACTTTACATAATATTTATAGTGCGAACCACGATTGATTATTAAAATTAATCTACTCTATCAATTTTGTCAGCTAAATATGTTAATTTTAGTATCAAATCTTCGATGTTAGTTTCTTTTAAAGCTGATATGAATGTAGTTTCATTTGTATTTGAATCAATTTTTGCTGTTTTATCATCCCAATTTTCAAATTTATCAATTTTATTTAAAACTATTAATGTTGGTTTTTTATCATAACCAAGATCAGCTAGTATTCTGTTTGATGTTTCAAATTTATTACTAAATTCTTTGTCACTTATATCAATTAAATGAATAATAATATTTGCATCACTAATTTCCTCAAGTGTTGCTCTAAACGCTGCTACTAATGTTGTTGGCAACTTATCTATAAAACCAACTGTATCAGATAATAGTATATTTTTATTAATATTATATTTTCCTGATAATTTTCTTGTTGTTGGATCTAAAGTTGAAAACAACTTGTTTTGTGAATCTATGTTTGAATTGGTTAAAATATTAAGTAATTGGCTTTTACCTGCATTTGTATATCCAATAATAGAAGCAGTTAAGAATCCTGATCGATTTCTGTTTTTTCTATAATTTTTCCTATGCTTTCTTACTTTTTCAATCTGGCTTTTTATGACTTTTATTCTATTTCTTATTAATCTTCTGTCAGTTTCTATTTGAGTTTCACCTGGTCCTCTTGTGCCAATTCCTCCTCCCAGTCTCTCAAGGTGGCTCCATTGACCTGCAATTCTTGGAAGAAGATATTCGTGTTGTGCTAATTCTACCTGCAAACGACCCTCTTTTGTCCGAGCATTTTTTGCAAATAAATCTAAAATCAGCGCTGTTCTATCAATAACTTTTATAGGATCAAGTTTTTGTTCTAAGTTTTTTTGTTGTGAGGGTGATAGTTCATCGTTACAAATCAGTGTGTTGAAATTTGTTGTTTTTTTGAGATTAATAATTTCTTCTATCTTCCCTTTTCCAAGATAGTGTGTTGTTGGATTCTTTAAAGATTGAGTAATTTTTCCTACTACTTTTGCGTCAACAGATTTTACTAATTCTTCTAATTCTTGAATAGAAGTTTGAGAATTCATACGATTTTTGTTGTTCGATTTAATTCCTGCTATTAGTACTTTTTCTATTGATGACATTAATTAAAATTAAATATTTAAATTAACTGATTCAAGTCTTTCAATTGCTTTTTCTATATCACTATCTGGAGTAGTTAATGATAATCTAATATACCCTTCCCCACTATCTCCGAAACCATTTCCGGGAGTTACAACGATATCTAGATTTTCTAATAAGTATTCAGTAAAACTTGATGAAGTATGACCAGAAGGCACTTTTATCCACAAATAAAGACCTGCTTTCGGGGCATTAACTTCTAGTCCAAATAACTCAAGAGCTGAGATTAGTCTGTCTCGACGGGTTTTATAAATTTCAATATTTTCAGATACAACAGAATTATCGCTATTTAAAGCCGAAATTGCCATATGTTGTATTGCCTGAGGAAGACCGGAATCTAAATTAGATTTAATTGTAGTTAACGCTGAGATTAATTCAGTATTACCTACTACTGACCCAACTCTCCAACCAGTCATGTTATAAGCTTTAGATAGAGAATGAAATTCTATGCTTATATCTTTAGCTTTTGGAAATTCCATAATACTAGGAGCTCTGTATCCATCAAAAGTTATTTCTGAATAAGCGGCATCATGTAAAATAATAATATTATTTTTTATACCAAACTCGATTACTTCATTGTAAAATTTATCATCAGCTATAGCTCCTGTAGGGTTATTTGGATAGTTTATCCACATTACTTTAGATTTTCTAATAACATTGTCAGGAATTGCAGCTAAATCTGGCAAAAAGTTGTTTTTTTCAATTAATGGCATGAAGTGACATTCAGCACCCGCAAACCAAGTCCCCCTAGAATAAACTGGGTAATGAGGATCTGGAACAAGCGCTATATCTCCAGGGTCTAAAAATGCAAAGGCTGCATGCCCCACTCCTTCTTTTGCGCCAATCAGACTTATTACTTCTGAAGAAGGGTCTAAATTTACATCAAATCTTTTTTTATACCAATTTGCAATAGCTTCTCGCAGTTCTGGCATTCCATCTGATTCTGGGTATTGATGGTTGACTGGATTTTTAGCTTCGTCTATAAGAGCATCTACTATAAAATTAGGAGTAGGAATATCAGGATCTCCAATCCCAAAATCAACTATATCTCTTCCTTCAGATTGAGCTTTTTTGATTTTTTTTGATATTTCAAAAAATAAATAAGGAGGAATTTTATTAATTCTTTTTGATATATTCATTAGTTTATCCTTTAATTTTGTATTTTATATGTCCCATTTCCTATAAATTCAATAGGACCTTCCATAAATATTGAATTTTCACCATCCCAATTACAAATCAACTTGCCTCCAGGAAAATTCATATCTAAATTATTACTATGCATGTTTAGTTTATGTGATATTGCTGCAACTGCGGCTGCCCCAGTGCCACAAGCCAAAGTTATACCAGAACCTCTTTCCCACACTCTTACGTCATAAGTATTTTTGTTGATTATATTAACTATTTCAAAATTTACTTTGTTTGGGAAGTTTTTATGTTTTTCTACTAAAGGTCCTATATATTCTAGGTCAAAATCGTAGACAGGAGTGTCTATGAAAGCAACGCAATGAGGCACTCCTGTGTTAACAGAATATAATTTTAATTTTATATTATTATGTTCAAAAAAAACAAAAGGAATAGCAGATTCGAATTCATTACTAATAACAGGTATATTATCTGTTTCAAATATTGGTCGGCCCATATCAACGGTCGCACTATTCATTATATTATTTGAATATTGAGGTTTAACATGAATGTGTCCAGCTTTTGTTGATATTGTAATTTTATCTTTAGAATTAGGAACAACATTCAAATCTTTTGCAAATCTAGCAAGGCATCTCATTCCATTACCGCACATTTCACCTTCTGAACCATCTCTGTTAAACATTCTCATGCTGAAATCAGCATTATCTTTACTTTTATCTAATATAATTAAACCATCGGATCCAATGCCAAAATTTGGGTCAGATATATTTTTAGCTAGCTGAACCCAATCTGTATTGATTTCTCTAGCATCAATATAAATATAATTGTTACCAGCTCCAGTATATTTGTAGAATTCAATTTGATTCATTTTCTTTTCTATATTTTATTATTTTATTTTTTATTAATTCGACTTGGTTAGATGATTTTGTAATATCAATCCAATTTATTCTTTCATCTGATTTTTTAAACCAAGTTCGTTGTTTTTTTACCAAATTTAAAGTTCTTTTAATTATGAGTTCTCTCATTTTATTAAGATCAATATCTTTGGTAAGATATAAATAAATTTCTTTATATCCAATTCCCGACATGGAATGGTGAGATAAATTATATCCTTTTTGCATTAGATTTTCGACCTCATTTATCCAACCTTGATCAAACATTTTATCAATTCTTTTGCCAAGTTTTTGTTCTTGAGTATTTTTGCAATAATCTATCCCTATGATTAAATGATTATTTTTTTCTGTTTTTTTGTTTGCTAAAAATGCCTCAGGTCCTATTTCATTTATTATTTCCAAGTATCTTATTAATCTACGATTATTGTTTAAATCGAAATTTTTAGAGTTTTCATGCCCTATTGCTGAAATAAACAAATTGGATAAATATTCAGGTTTGTTATTTTTGATTTTCATCTCAAGGTCATTTCTATATTCTTGATCAGGAGGAACATCTGGTAACTGCCAATCGTCTAAAAGAGCCCATATATACAATCCGGTTCCTCCAACAATTATTGGAATTAAATCTTTTGAAACAATATTTTCATATGAAGTTTTAGCATCATTAATGAAATTGTTCAAACTATAATTTATATTCGGATATACTTGGTCAACTATATAATGTTTTACTTTTGATCTTTGTTTTAAAGTTGGCTTAGCAGTACCTATATTCATGTACTTGTATATTTGACGGCTGTCAGCATTAATAACATTAATTGGTATTTTTTCTGATAATTTTATAGAAAATTCTGTTTTCCCAGACCCCGTTGGCCCTATTATAGCTATCAATGATTTAAATATTAAGAATTGTTAATAATTTTGTAAAAGGTTTGTGGATCCAAACTTGATCTACCAATAAGCAATCCATTTATATTTTGTTTTTCTAGATATTTTTTATAATTATTTATATTTACACTTCCTCCATATACTGCAGATGTATCAATTTGGTTATTTAAAATTTTTGCTTTATAGTGTATAAATTTTAAAACTTTACTTGCCCTATCAGGATCACAAAATTTATCATTACCAATTGCCCAAACAGGCTCATAAGCAATGATTATATTTTTGAAATTAATGTTTTGGTAAATTGATTCTAATTGTTGTTCAATAAATTCTAAAGTGTTATCTATGTTTTTGTTAAATATTTTTTCACCTATGCAAACAATGGGTATCAAATTATATTCAGAGCATAATTTTAGTTTTGCTTGAATTTCTTTATTAGTTTCACCTTTTTCTCTGATTTCTGAGTGGCCAATTATAATATAACTACAATATGGACTTACTAGTTCGGCAGAAATACTTCCTGTATTTGCTGCATTGGTAGCGCTTGAAATATTTTGCGCTCCTAATTCAACGCTTTTCATTGTATTAAAATTACTTTCTGCATAATCTAATAGAGTAAATGGAGGACAAATAATTATTTTGGAAGATTCAGGAACATTACTTTTCGATAATATATTAGTAAAATCATCTACTAAGTTTTTTGACCCATTCATTTTCCAGTTAGCGATGTAATAAGAGTTCTTCATTATTTAATTTAATTTATTTTCTATTATAGCGTCTATTCCTGGCAATGAACCATTTTCAATGAATTCCATGAATGCTCCACCCCCAGTAGAGACATGGTTAAAGTTACTGAAATTACCAAATTGGTTTATTGATTGGACAGTAGAACCTCCGCCTGCGACTGTATATGCGGCTTCATTACCCTGAATCGAATTTATAATTTGCATAGTACCGATACTTGTTTCTTTTTCTTCGAATATACCCATAGGGCCATTCCATAAAATATAAATTGAATCATTAATGATTTTTGTATATTTATTTATACTTTTTGGTCCTATATCAACTATTTGATCATCACTCGAAAAATCTTCAATTAGTTTAGTTTTAATTGTATTGTTTGATTTTATCAAAATATCATCTGGTAATATAATTTTAGTGATTCCGTTATTTAAAATTAATTTTGCTGTATTGTAGTTATCATCTTTGGAATTTATAAAAGATTTTATCATTCCTCCACCAATTAGTATTGTTTCTACTTTTTTTATAAAATTTTGAAGAATTAGTATTTTGTCGTCTATTTTAGCTCCACCAAAAATAGCAGTAGAATTTTTAAATTGTGGATTTGAATTTAATACAGAAGTGTATTCATCGTACATTTTATAACCCATATAACTTGGTAAATATAGAGGAACTCCCGTTATAGAAGAATGGTTTCTATGAGATACTGCAAAAGCTTCATTTATGTAAAAATCAGCTAAAGAAGATAGTTTTTTACTAAAAATATCTGAATAACTTTCTTCATCTCTGAAGAATCTTATGTTTTCAAGTAATATAATTTCATTTGTATTGATTGCATCGATTTTGTTTTTTATTTGTTGATCATCTAATTCTAAAAAATTTACTTTATAATTAAGAACATTTTCAATTTCCATCACAAGTTTATTTAACGAAAAGGTTGGATTTTTCTTACCAGAAGGTCTACCTAAATGAGAAATCAAAATAACTTTTATTTTGTTATTTATCAATAAGTCTATGGTTTTTTTTACAGCATGAATTCTAGTATTGTCTAATATAATATTTGTATCTGAAATAGGAACATTAAAATCAACTCTCAATAAGCATGATTTGTAGTTTTTGTTTACGATTTGTTCTATATGAAATTTTTCTTTCATTGTAATAAAGATTGTATGTTTATGCTTAAATCGTTATTTGTTTTGTTATTTTGAGAAATAAGTTTTTCAAGCTTAGTTTTTAATTTTTGTATGTGATTAGTATATTTTTTTGAAATCTTATTTGAATAAAACAATTCATGCAAAAGTTTGATATCATTATTTTCCAACATTCGTTTCATATATATTGTACCTAGTTTTTTTACATGTTCGAGATCATTTTCATATTCTTTAAAAACATAAGCTATCGGTAATATTTTTTTCTTATTTAAAATTTCATTTTCTAATTTACTAAAATTATAATTTAAATTTTCAGAAAGTAAATTTTTAAATGCGTATTCGTGCATTTCGTATAAATTTATTTCACCGATTGTTTTAAAAATACTTTTGATTAAATTTGTATTATCAAAAAGTTCTGAGATGTATAAATACGGCTCGATTTCTTTTAGTTCGTAGATGCTAACAATATTATCAAAGTTTATTTTGTATTGTTCAGAGTTTTGTAATTCTAAGAATTTACTTTTAAATATATTAGTATTCAATTTGTCGAATTTATTAAGTATGTTTAAAATTTCATTCTCTTCTATGTTTTTGTCATTAATTATTAATAACCTAGATAAACTATATAGAGAATCTCCTACATTTATTGCTTGTGCAGGTCCCCATTTCCACCATAAAGTATCTTTGCCATTTGAGTTTGGTGTTCCCGACCCTATTTCGTCATGAACAATTATTCCAGATTTAAATAAAAACAAAGCAGATAAGCCTGTAATTATTTTAGAATAAGTAGTTTTATTAATGTGGGCATCAATGAAATTAAGAGCATTTTTTATTTCTTTGAAATTTAGGTCTAAATATGAATTTTCAATTTTTATTTGATTAGTTTCATATATCTGATATGAGATCATATCTTTCAGGCCTTGGTCTATATCTTTAGTTGTATTCTCAATATTTATTACTATTTGTTCAAGGTGTTTGCTTAAATTCATTGAATATTTATCCCGGTATTTTTAATATCATTTATTGTTATTTTCCCTTCTCTTATAATTTTAATTTTTTCTTTTGTCATATCTAAGATTGTGGACGGATTATTTGATGTTTTATTATAATCACCAAAAATTATCAGATCTACTTGATCTCCTAAGTCTTTTACAATATTTTCTTTTATCAAGCTATGTTTTTTTCCTGATATATTTGCACTAGTGCCTGTAATTCCACTTTTTATTTTATTCATAATTTCAATTAAGTTAGAATTATCAGGAATTCTAATTGCAACATTTTCTGTATTCCCACTAATTATATTTGATATATTTGATTTTTTCTTGACTATAAGTGTTAATGCTCCTGGCATGAATGTTTCAATCAATTCCTCACATTCTTGACTTATATGTTCAGAGTATTCGTAAAAAAAACTTTTATCAGGAACTAAAACAGGTATTCCTTTAGAAATATCTCTGCCTTTGATTTTTAGAATTCTTTTCAAACTATTTTCTTCATTTATAATACAACTAAGTGAATAGATTGTGTCTGTAGGTAGTACTACAACTCCGCCATTAGATAGTAAATTAGTTATAATATTTTTTGTTTTGTCTAAAGAGAACTCCATATTTTGTTGACCTTGGTTAATTAATAATTTAAGATTTTTTTATGAGCTTATTAAATAATACTGAAAAGAAATATAACACAGTTATTATAATTGATTACGGATCACAATATTCCAAACTTATTGCAAGAAGAATTAGAGAATGTAATGTTTACTCTGAAATTATTACTCCTGATGAAAGTTATAGTAATTTAGCAAATAAAAACATAGGCGGTATAATCTTATCTGGAGGACCTGCTGGGATAAACGAACCTGGATCTCCTAAGATTCCGAATTGGCTTTACAAATTTGATGTCCCAATATTAGGTATATGCTATGGTTTGCAAGCAATAATTCATGACCAGGGCGGTTCTGTATCTTCTTCACAGCATTCTGAATACGGAAATTCTAAAATAAAAATTAAAAATTCAAAAGAAAAATTATTTAAAGGTTGTGATAATAATTTTAATGTTTGGATGAGTCATGGAGATTCTGTAACTTCAATGCCTGAAGGCTATGATCTAATAGCCTCAACAGATTCATGCAAATATGCTGCTGTTAAATCAGGAAATATTTATGGTATACAATTTCATCCTGAAGTAGTCCATACTGAGAATGGTAGTAAAATTTTAGATAATTTTGTGAAAGAAATATGTAAGATTTATCCTGAATGGACTTCTGAACATTTTATTACTACAACTATTGAAAAAATCAGAAAACAAGTTAATGATAATAAAGTACTTTGTGCAATCTCTGGAGGAGTTGATTCTTCCGTGACAGCAGCTTTAATAAATAAATCAATCGAATCTAATTTGATATGCTTGTTCGTCAATAATGGGCTTTTAAGGAAAAATGAACATAAAGATGTTGTTAGAAAATTCAAAGAAGCTAATATTGATGTTCAGTATGTAGACGCTACAGAACAATTTATTTCTAATTTAAAAAATATAACTGATCCTGAAGAAAAAAGAAAAATAATAGGCAATACATTTATTTCTGTATTTGAGTCATTCACAAAAAAAAATGACGATATTAAGTTCCTGGCACAAGGAACTCTGTATCCAGATGTAATAGAGAGTGCTACTAATGATTCTCCAAATGCGTCAAAAATAAAAACTCACCATAATGTTGGAGGACTCCCTGAAGACATGAATTTTGAACTTGTCGAACCATTAAGAAATTTATTTAAAGATGAAGTGAGAGGCATAGGGCGAGAATTGGGACTTCCAGATTTTTTAGTAGACAGACAACCGTTTCCAGGCCCAGGACTAGGGATTAGAATAATGGGTGAAATCACTTTTCCAAAACTTGAGTTATTAAGAGAAGCAGATTGGATATTAATGGATGAAATTAAAAAAAATAATTTGTATGAAGATTTATGGCAAAGTTTTGCTGTACTACTTAATACACAAACAGTTGGTGTAATGGGAGACCATAGAACGTATGAATATACTATAGCTATTCGTGCAGTGAAAAGCGAAGATGCTATGACTGCTGATTGGGCTAAATTACCTTACGATCTTCTAGATTCAATATCATCTAGAATTACTAACGAGGTCAATGGCATTAATCGAGTGGTTTATGATATTACTAGTAAGCCTCCAGGAACAATTGAATGGGAGTGATGATTTAATTGTCATGACTAATAAGTTAATAAATGAAATTAGTCCTTACTTGCAGCAACATGCAAACAATCCTGTTGATTGGTATCCATGGTCAGAAAAACCGTTTCAAATAGCAAAAAAATATGACAAACCAGTTTTTTTAAGTATTGGATACTCTTCGTGTCATTGGTGCCATGTAATGGAAAAAGAAAGTTTTTCTGACAACGCAATTGCTGAATATATGAATTCTAATTTTGTTTCTATTAAAGTGGACAGAGAAGAAAGACCCGACATTGATAGTATTTACATGGAATCTCTGCAGGCGTTAACCGGATCTGGTGGTTGGCCTGCTAGTTTATTTTTAACACCAGATAAGATTCCGTTTTTTGCTGGCACATATTTCCCGCCCAAAGATATGCATGGGCATCCGAGTTTTAAAAAGATTTTAGAATCTGTGCACGAACATTATATTCATAAAAAAGAGACAATAAATAGTATTGGAACCCAATTAAAAAAAATGTTACTTACTGAATTAGAGGAAGATGGATTAACTAGTTCTGATCATGTGAAAAATACTTTAATACAACTTACCCAATCATTTGATTCTACAAATGGAGGATTTTCTAATGCACCTAAATTCCCTCAGCCACATATTTTGGAATATTTATACTACTTAAAAATCAATTACCACAGGTATCAATCTTTAATTCCAGAAAATCAATTGGACCAAATGATCATTCAATCAATTTCAAAAATGTCTAAGGGCGGCATATACGACCATATAGGAGGAGGGTTTCATAGATATACTGTTGATTCAAATTGGCAAACTCCTCATTTTGAAAAAATGTTATACGACAATGCTTTGCTTTCTAATATTTATTCAAAATTTTACGAAGAATATGATCAAGAATGGATGAAGTATATATCCGAGGATATTTTGGGATATTTAAACAAACACATGTCAAACAAATTTATTGGCTATTACGCGGCTCAAGATGCTGACTCTGAAGGTGAAGAAGGAAAGTATTATATTTGGGAATTTAATGAATTGAAAGATAAATTAAGCAATAATGATTTAAAAATGGCAACGAAGGTTTTTAGTTTAAGCAAGAAAGGCAATTTTGAAAATAAAAATATATTAACAAAAGGATTGGTTGATATATACGAAAATGGTGGGATCCAGGAAAATGTTGATGAATTTAACAATTTAAAAGCTCATTTAAATAATATAAGAAATAAAAAAGAACAGCCTTTCACAGACAAGAAAATCATAACATCATGGAACGGAATGACAATTACTGCACTCATTCAAAATTACTTTTCCAGCTCTAAAATGGAATATTTAAATCAGGCAATTAATTCTACTCAATATATTTTAAATAATACTAAAAACAATAATTTAATTCCTAGATATATTATTAATGATAAACCAATCTATTCCCCTGCCCTTGAAGATTATGCTTTTTTTATAGAATCTTTACTCAAACTTAATCAAGCCACATTGAATTATAAATGGCTTGAAATTGCAATCTTATTAACTAATACAGTTATTGATTTGTATTGGGATGATAAATCAGGGTATATGTATGAAAGCAGCAAAGATGCTAAGGATTTATTTGTCAGACCTAAATCTTTATATGACAACCCGTATACAAGCTCTTTTTCGAAAATGACTGAAATTTTGTATGTATTGGGTTCTTTTTTGGATAACCCAAATTATCTAAATATAGTACAGAAAATAATGAATAAAATGATTCCATATATAGACAAAATTCCTCTACACACACTTTCTTGGATTAAAACTTTAGAAAAAATAAATTATGATCAAAAATATCATTTATTTATAATTCATGAAGATAAAGATATAGATCTTGTGTTCAACAAGCTAAAAATAAATAATATTCCTAATCTTATTTATTTTGGTAAATCTAATACCATTGATACTGGGTATCAAGTTTTTAAAGATAAAAAATCGATAGATGGTATTCCTACATTTTATTTATGCAAATCGTATTCCTGTGATTTGCCCACAAATTCATTTGATGATATAAAATCACAATTAAAAAATGCCATTAATAATCTCTAAAAGCATCTCCGGGTTTTGATGGAAGAGCAAACCCACCACTTAAACCAGCAGGAGATCCGTCAGCTCTATGACAAGCAGCACCTTCCATAGTGTCATTTTTAAATAATATGGCATTCATACCACCAGCTACTCTATTAACCGAATTGGTTTTATGTCCCAATTTAGTTAGTTGATTTAGTGTCTTTTCAGGAAATTCGTATTCGAGTTCAAGCTCATAACCATCTGTCCATATTCTTGGTGATTCTACAGCTGATTGTAAAGAAAATTTGTTATCTATAATTGCTATCAATGCCTGGCAAACTGCTCCAAATATTCTTCTTCCACCTGGTGTGCCTAACACAAGGAAAGGTTTATTATTTTTTGTAATAATTGTAGGTGTCATTGACGACAAACTTCTTTTGTATGGCTTGATTGAATTTGCATTACCTTTGTGTGGATCAAAAAGTAGCATGCAGTTATTCATCATCATTCCGGTTTCATTTATAGCAACACGGCTTCCAAAAGCATTATTTATGGTTTGTGTCATGGAAACTATATTTCCTTCATTGTCGGCTACATTAAAATGAGTTGTATTATTACTGTCATTATCTACCAATCCTTCGGTATATTGATAATCCTGTGATTTTTCTAAATCAATTTGTTTAGATCTTTGAGTTGCATAGTTTTTAGAAAGCAAAGATTTTATAGGGATGTCTATATACTCAGGGTCACCTATGTATTGATATCTATCTGCAAAAACTAATTTAAAGGTTTCTGCTATTATGTGAATTCTTTCAGGGTCACTAAGTTTATATTTTTCGATTTCAAAATTTTCTAAAATATTTAACATTTGTATTAAACAAATGCCACCACTACTTACAGGCCCTACGGAGTTAATGGTGTAATTCTTATAGGTACCAATTATAGGATCTCTATAATAAATTTTTTGTTTTTTCAAATCTTCTAAAGTAATCAATCCATCATTTTTTTTCATTTCTTCTTCAATATGTTTACCTAATTCTCCTCCATGAAGGTAATCGGAACCATGTTTTGCTATTCCCTCTAATGTTGTTGCAAAATTGGGGTTTTTTATAATTTGGTTTTTTTCTGGAATTATTCCATTGGGAAGATAAATATCTTTGCTTTCTTTAAATTGAGATAATCCTTCTGCGTTATCTCTGATATTGTTTGATAAATAATCCGATACTCTAAAACCATTTTTAGCAATATTTATTGCTGGATTAATTACTTCACTTAGAGGAAATTTTCCATGCTTTTCTACTAAATGAGTCCAAGTCAATAAATTTCCAGGAGTCCCTGATGCAAGATAGCCTATTGTATTAAGTTGGCCTTCAACTTCAAAATATTTATCTAATTCATTGCTTATTGGATTAAACATAGATTCATAAGCTTTCCCAGGAGCACTACAATACCCGTCTATTGTAGAAAATCCAGATTCAGGTTTATAAAAATTTGTAAATCCTCCCCCAAAAGGTCCTACCATCATAGGTTCAACAACTGACAAAGCAAATGCTGTTCCAACAGCAGCATCAAATGCATTACCTCCTGCCGCAAGAATCGATATTCCTACCGATGATGCAATTGGATGATTTGATGTAACTATGCCATTAGATGATGATATTGGTTGTTTTTTTGTAATTATATCCATATAAAATTTAGCCTTTCAAATATAATAATAGATATTATGGTTTTATTATGAATATTAATCAATCTTTTAAGCAAAAATTAATTGATATCGTTGGATCTGATTACGTCATAGTCGATAAACAAGACATGATAGTTTACGAAAGTGATGGAACTCATGACAAAGGTATGCCTGATTATGTGACATTACCAGGTTCTGTTGAAGAAGTATCAAAATTAGTAATATTGGCAAATGATTATGGGATCCCAATTATAGCAAGAGGATCTGGAACAGGACTTAGTGGAGGTGCTGTTCCTATAAGCGGAGGATTAATAATTTCTGTGAATAGAATGAATAAAATCTTGAATATTGATCCAGAAAAAGCTACAGCTGTATTGGAAGCAGGTGTGATAAATTTAGAAATCAGTAAAAAAGCTTCTGAATATGGTTTGTTTTATGCTCCTGATCCCTCTAGTCAACAAGCTTGTTCGATTGGGGGTAATGTAGCAGAAAACTCAGGAGGACCTCATTGCCTTGCGTACGGAGTTACTACTAATCATATTTTGGCTATAGAGGTTGTTTTGCCTACAGGTGAAATTACATGGTTTGGAGAAATGAATAAAGAGAGTTCAGGAATTGATTTTAGAGGTTTGTTTATAGGATCAGAAGGTACTTTTGGTATATGTACAAAAGTTGTTGTAAAGTTATTAAAACAACCAGAAGAAGTTCAGACTTTTCTTATAGCATTCAATAATATAAATGATGCCGCAAATGCTACTACATCAATAATCGGTTCAGGCATAATTCCTTCTGCAATAGAGATGATGGACCGCACAGCATCAAAAGCAGCAGAAGAAGGAACAAATGCAGGTATCCCTGAGAATTCTGATACAGTATTGTTAATTGAAATTGAAGGTTTCAAGGAAGATATAAAAGAGCAAGAATTATTAATAAAAGATATAGTAAATGAATTTGATCCAATAGAAATCAAATTAGCAGCAAATACAAAAGAAAGAGATCTGTTTTGGAAAGCAAGAAAAGGTGTATTAGGTGCTTTGGGAAGAATTGCGCCAAATTACTTTTTGGTTGACGGAACTGTCCCAAGAACAAAACTCTCTTTTGTTCTTTCAGAAGTAAATAAATTGGCAAAAAAATACGGTTTGATAGTAGCAAATGTTCTTCATGCAGGGGATGGTAATTTGCATCCATGTATTATTTTTGATCAACAAACACCAGGAGATACACAAAAAGCATTATCATTAGGGGGTGATATTTTAAAAGTTTGTGTTGAAAATGGAGGTGTTTTGAGTGGAGAGCATGGCATAGGTTATGAGAAAAAGGAATATATGCCCTTATTATTTTCTGAAAATGATATTAATTATATGAAAGAAATGAAGAATATTTTTGATAGTAAAAATAATTTTAACCCCGGTAAAATTTTCCCTGAAATGAGTGATACAATTGAACAACCAAAATGACAATAAAATTTTAAGCAATATTAGCCCTTCTGACAAATCAGAATTAAAGCAAGCAACCAAAGAACTTTACAACTCAAAATCTCCCATGTCATTTATTGGAGGAGGAACCAAAATAAATTTTGGCAATGATTTCACTAAAGATATAACTTTAATTAATACAAGTAAACTCAATAATATTATTGACTACAATCCCTCAGATTTAGTAGTTACTGTAGAATCTGGTACACAAATTAGAAAATTAGCAGATACACTTAAAGCTAATAATCAATTTTTGGGTTTTAGGTTACCATTTTATGATACTAGCACAATCGGTGGGAGCCTGGCTTTTGGTTACTCCGGAACATATAGATTTAACGATATTCATTTAAGAGATTCCGTGATTGGATTAGAATTTTTGAACCATTTTGGTAATTATGTTCAATCCGGAGGACGTGTAGTTAAAAATGTATCTGGATATGATGTTCACAAATTATTTATTGGCACATATGGATCATTTGGTCCTATTTATTCAATATCATTTAAAGTTTATCCAATTCCAAAAACACGAAAAAAAATAGAATTGTTATTCGATAACATGAATGACGCTTTGATATTTGGCAAACAGTTTGTTTTATATAATTGGAATGTCCCAAGATTGTATGTAAGCAAATCTGATTCAACTAGTAAGTATAAACTAGGATTGGATATAGTAGGTACAAGTTCGGTAGTAAATAAAATTATAAATTCTATTAATTATGATTTCTCAAAGAACATATTATCTACTGACGAAATGCTTTCTGACAAGTATATAGATGATTTTGGATATTCATTAGATGCAAATGAAATTTTAGTTAAAATCAATTCCTATAAAAATGACTTTTTCGCACCAATAGTTAGTTATCTTGAAACACAAAAACTTAAATATGATTTCATGATTAATCCCATATTTGGATTTGCATTGTTAGTGATACAAGATAATAAAGATCTTAATAATTTTTTTAATAATTTAGAATTACAAATTATTAAAAATAATATGATTATGCAAATTGAATGGAATAATTCGCATCAACACAATTTTAATTTGACTAATGATAATTCTGATAATATAAATAAAATCTTAACAAAATCTTTTAAAAATACTTATGATAAAAACAACTTGTTCAGCCCAGGTAAACTGTTATGACAATAAAATCGTATATAGATAATGTAAAAGATGAAGTTTACAAATGCGTCCACTGTGGATTTTGTTTGACCGCTTGCCCTACATACCTTGTTAGTGGTCAAGAATTAGAATCTCCAAGAGGTAGAATTACTTTGATGAAAGCCACAATAGAATCAGAAATCATTCCCGATTCAAACACTTTTGCTCATTGGGATAGATGTATACAATGCAGGGCTTGTGAACCTGCGTGTCCGTCAGGTGTTAATTATGGTTTGTTAATTGAAGCAACCAAAACAGGAATGAATGAAGTGCGATCTGAATCTTTTATTTACCGTTATAATTTGAAAATCATTCTTAATTTATTAATTTCAAAATGGTTTGTAAATCTTAATGCGCTTATTTTTAGGATATATAACAAATTAAAAATTTCCCAATTAATAAATAAGGTTAAACTTAATAAGTTATTACCTAAGAAAATTAATGAACTAGAAAAAATGATCCCCATAATTAATGGATTCCCATTAAAGTCAGGAAATTATCCTTCTGACACAAATAATAATTTTAAAGTTATGTTATTTAGAGGCTGTGTTATGCCTGGTATTCATGGTGACAATATGAGAAAAACAATTTATTTATTAAATCATTTAGGATTTGATGTTGAAGTGTTAGATAATGAAGTTTGTTGTGGCTCAATAAGTTCGCATAATGGTGACTCAGATATGACATTAAAGTTAGCAAAAACAAATATTGATAATTTTTTACAAAACGAATCAAAATATCTTTTAATATCATCCGCAGGCTGTGGTACCAGAATAAAAGAGTATAATCATTTATTTAATAAAAATTCATCATATTACAACAAAGCGTTATTGTTAAAAGAAAAGACTATGGATATTTATGAATTTTTGTATAATAATTTGCCGTTTAAGCCAGAAGGTAATATTAATTTAACGGTATCATATCAACCTGCATGTCATTTGATAAATACACAAAAAATTATTGATCCCCCTGTAGAGTTATTAAAAATGATACCTGGAATTAAGTACGTTGAATTACCTTCAAGTAACATATGTTGTGGAGCGGGAGGAGCTTACTCGATTACTCAACCAGAGTGGTCAAAAAAAGTATTAAACAAAAAAATGACAGAATTTAAGTCAATAAATGCTGATATACTTACTGTATCCAACCCAGGTTGTTTAATTCAATTACAAAATGGAATACAAGAATCAAGTATTAGTTCTGATATTATGTACGTAACTGATTTACTTTATAATTCTTATTTGAAAGGAGAGAAAAATGAATCTTAGTTTAAATGATAAAGTAGCTATAATTACAGGAGGTAGCGACGGTATAGGTAAAGCAGCCGCTATTTCTTTGGCTAGAGAAGGAGCTAAAGTTGCAATTATTGCAAGAAATCAAGAAAAAATTGATTTAGCTGTAAAAGAGATCAAGCAAATTACAAATGGTAGCGTTATTGGCATTTCTGCAGATGTTTCAGTTGAATCAGATGTAAAAGACATGGTTTCAACCGTTAATGCTGAATTTGGCGGAGTAGATATACTAATAAACAATGCTGGAACGTCATCAGCTACAACTTTAGAAAAAATGTCAAATGAAGATCTTAAGGTAGACTTTGGTATAAAGGTATATGGAGCAATTTATTGTGCTCGGGCTGCCTTGCCATACTTGAAAAAATCAGGGAATGGAGTGATTTTAAACACAACCACACCTGGAGGAAAAACTTCTAGTCCAGGCACTCAACCAACATCGCTTTCAAGGGCCGCAGGAATTTCTTTAACTAAATCATGGGCGGGAGAATTGGCAGAATTTAATATAAGAGTTAACACTGTTTGTGTTGGATTATTAAAATCAGGTCAGCATAGAACTAGATGGGAAACTATGAATTCAAAGAATCCTGATTATTCTTTGGATGATCATTGGGAATCTATGGGAAAAAATATCCCATTAGGCAGAGTTGGCGAAGCTGAAGAAGTTGGAGACGTAATGTGCTTTTTAGCGTCATCTAAAGCAAGCTATGTGACAGGAACTGCAATAAATGTGGACGGAGGGACAGCTCCCGTTATTTAATCGAGAAAATTATTTTGTGCATTATGTCTTAATGAATGATCTAATAATACAATAGCAACCATGGATTCAACCATGGGCACTGCCCTAGGTAAAACACAAGGGTCATGCCGCCCCCTGCCACCGAATTCAATTTCTTTTCCACTATCAGTGACTGTATTTTGATTTTGTATAATAGTTCCAGTTGGTTTGAATGCAGCTTTTAATATAATATTTTCACCATTAGAGATTCCGCCCTGAATTCCTCCGCTATTATTAGTTTTAGTTCTTATTTTGCCATTATCATTATAAAATTCATCATTATGATCTGATCCCTTCATTAATGTTCCTTTAAATCCCGAACCAATTTCAAATCCTTTACAGGCAGGCAGAGAAAGTACGGCCTTACCAAGATCTGCTTCTAATTTATCAAATACGGGTTCGCCTAATCCTGGAGGAACATTTCTGCACACCAGTTCGACTACCCCTCCTAATGAATCACCCTGTTTTCTAATTTCTTTTATTTTATCAATCATGATTTTGGCAATATCTTGGTCAGGGCATCTTACAATGTTTTGTTCGACATCTGAGATTTTTACTGTGTCGGTATTTACTTTTGCTTCCAAGTTTTGAATAGACTTCACATATCCTACGATTTGTATATTGTATTTTTGTTTTAGTATTTTTTTTGCCAACGCACCTGCCGCTACTCTTCCTATTGTTTCTCTAGCACTTGCTCTGCCGCCACCTTTCCAGTTTCTAATACCATATTTTATGTCATATGTGTAATCTGCATGAGATGGGCGATAAAGGGATTTAAGTGCATCGTAATCTTTACTTTTGGCATCTGTGTTAGATACTGATATATGGATTGGAGAACCTAAAGTCTTACCTTCAAATACCCCTGATAGTATCTCAGCTTTATCATTTTCTTTTCTCTGTGTAGTAATTTCACTTTGCCCTGGTTTTCTTCTGTTTAATTCAAATTGTATGTCTTCGTTTGAGATACTAATTCCTGGAGGGCATCCATCTATAGTTACACCAACTGCTTCACCATGTGATTCACCCCAAGTAGTGATTTTATATGATTTTCCAAATGTATTTGGCAATTTATTCCTACTAATATTTATAATTAAATAAATTATACTACCACTAGGTTATTTTTTTTGGTACGATTTTAGTTATTTACACGTAACAGGGCTTGAGTGAACATTCTTGAAAACCTCGTTGTTTAACGTGAGCGTTTTCCCGCTCAAGCCCCCAAACTAACATTTTGAATTTAACTAAAATAAATAAATCTAAGTATTTTTCCTGGGTCCAGTGTGATAAAAAATTATATTTTGATTTAAATTTAGAAAAAAAATACAGAAATATCAGGCCAAGCAACAAACAGCAATTATTAAATTATACATTTGAGTTTTTTGATAGAAAATATAAAAATTTATATCCTAAACTGACTAACAAAAAAGATATTATTTCTAGCATTAAATCTGGTAATACATTTTATTCATTAGATTTCAAACTTGAAAATGAAAAATTAAGTTTACATTATGATGCTATGTTGTTTGAAAATAATATAATTAAATTGTTTATTGTTAAGCCCGCAATCTACCCTAAGAAAAATTATATTAAAGAATTAAATCTTCAAAAATATTTGTTAAATAATTTTTTTGACAATGAAATCAGATCACATTTGATATTAATTAATAAAGATTATCGATTTACTGAAGAGTTACCTGATTTAGATCAATATTTGAACATTGTTGAATGTACTGAAAAAGTTGAATCTTTAAATTCAAATGAAATCGAGTTGAACATTTCACAAATTAATAAAACAATCGTATCAAACAAGCTTCCCAACACTAAAATAGGATCACACTGCAAATCTCCTTACCAATGCGATTATTTTGATAATTGTAGAACAAAATTACCTGATTTTCATGTAGAGCAAATTCCTAACCAAAGTAAGGATCTGAAAGAAAATTTGTTGGCTTTGAATATAACTGATATAAAAAAATTACCTGATATGGAATATTTTACCTCTTTACAAAAAAGAATAATTAAATCTGTGAAAAATTCTAAAGAATTTATAAGCGATGAATTGAGAAACATTATGAACTCATTCAAATATCCTTTATATTTTTTGGATTTTGAAACAATCATATCTCCGTATAAAATTTTCCCTAATACCAAACCATTTGAACCAATTCCATGTATGTGGTCTTTGCATAGCGAAAAACAATTTGGTGTTCAAATTCAAGGTATGTATGAAAACAAAATTTATTATGACCGTTATTATAAATTTACAGGCGAAGATCCAAGAAGAGAATTTATTGAAAAATTAATTGTATCTGTGGGATCTTCAGGTTCAATATTTATTTATTCTGATTTCGAAATTAGAATTTTAAAAATGATTGCAATTATGTTTCCTGAATATAAGCATAAAATTGATTTAATTATAGATAGATGTGTAGATTTATTGAAAATAACAAAAAACCATTATTATCACCCCAAGTTTAAAGGCAGTTTTTCTTTAAAATCAGTTTCAAAAATATTAACTGAAGAAAACATGTATGATTTGGAATTTGTTAACTCAGGAGATGATGCTTCTCGAGTATTAATTGATCTGATAACTAATAAAATTAACTCTGCTCAAAGAAAACAAATAGAACTAGATTTATTAAAATACGCCGAAAAAGACACTCTTAATTTGGTCGATTTATACAAGCATTTAAAGTCTGTATCTGAATTCATGTAAAATTCTTCTTGTAATTTGTCTGACAAATGTTATAATTTGCGGATTAATGTATTACTCTATTGGAGGAAAAGATGAAAAAAATTCTATCTTTACCATTTTTGTTTGGCCTAATGGCTACCCTTCTTATGGTTGGGTGCCAAGGTGGAGAAACAATTAAAATTGGTACACTTTTAGATAAAACTGGAGATCTTGGTAACTACGGCCCACCTATGGAAGTAGGAGCTGATCTTGCTATTCAATTATTAACCGATGCCGGTGTAGATATAGTAAAAGTACCTGGTGATTCAGGAACTGCAAATCAAAAATCTATAGCAGAAGCTACAAGATTAATTGATGTTGAAGGTGTTCATGCAATTGTAGGCTCACTATCAAGCGGAGTAACAATGGCTACTGCTACTGCGGTAACAATACCTAAAGATGTTCCAATTATGTCGCCTGCTTCTACTTCACCTGCTATTACCACTATGGATGATAACAATACTGTGTTCAGATCAACCGTATCTGATGCGGCTCAAGGTGTTGTATTAGCGAAAGTAGCTTATGACAGTGGAATAAGATCTGCTGGTGGTTTGTATATAAACAACCCTTATGGTGAAGGGCTAGCTGGTATGTTTGGTGATGCGTTTAAAGCATTAGGCGGTACAATTACTGCTATGGTTCCAATAGAACCTGGGCAAACTAGTTACTTATCCGAAGTCAAAAAAGCTACAGATGGCACACCTGATGTATTGTTAGCAATGACATACCCTGTCACAGCGCAAATATATATAAGAGAAGCTATCGAAGGTGGACACGCTTCTAAATTTATGTTCGTTGATGGTACCAAAGCTCAAGACATGTTTGATGCTATGACCAAAGTTCATGGTGCAAATTATTTTGATGGTATGATTGGTACAGCTCCAGGAGCAAAAGGAAGTCCTGCTAAAAGCCAATTTGAATCTTTGTATAAAGATGCAAATAACGGTAATATGCCAACTGATCCATTTATAGCTGAAACATTTGATGCAACTCTAATGTTAGGATTAGCAGCTGTTGCAGCTGAAAATGGTACTCTTTGTGATAGTATCAAAACTTGCTTACCAATAATTGCTGGTGATGATGGAGACGCCGATCCAAATATTGAACCTAGTGATGTTAAAAGAGCTGTTAGCCTGTTGAAAAAAGGCGATGACATTAACTATGAAGGAGCAGCAGGTTCTCAAGAAATTGATGCAAACGGAGACGTTAACAATACTATTGAAGTATGGGAAATTAAAGATGGTAAAATTACCTCTACAGGTCAATTCTTAAGTCCATAATTTCTAAACTATAAATACTATTAAAAAAAGAGGAATCTTATAGGTTCCTCTTTTTTTTTTTTTAATTTATTATTAAATCACAAAAATTTCAAAAGGTAATTATTACAATGGGCATAGAAGATATAAAGAAAAAAATAGAATCTAATATAGATAGTAATGCTGAAGATTTGATAGGAATAGCAAAAGATATACTTGATATGCCAGAGCCAGGATACAGAGAATTTAAAACTTCGAGGTATGCTGAAAAACAACTTAACAAATACGGATTTTCAAATATTGAAAAAGTATCACTGACTGGATTGAAAACCGTTATTGACACTGGCAGGCCTGGTCCTACTGTATGTGTAATGGGAGAACTTGATTCCTTAATAGTTTTAGGCCACCCGCATGCTGATCAAGAAACAAATGCAGCTCATGCCTGTGGCCATCATACTCAGATAGCTCAGATGATAGCTGTTGGACAGAGTTTTAATGACCCAGAAGTACTAAAAGGATTATCAGGAAAAATAGTACTTATCGCTGTTCCGGCAGAAGAAAATATTGAAGTTGAATACAGGAAAACTTTAAGAGATGAAGGAAAGATAGAATTTTTGTTGGGGAAACAAGAATTTGTAAAACTTGGTGCATTAGATGGAGTTGACATAGCTATGATGACTCATACAGGAAATCAAAGAGATAATAAAATTTTAGCTCTTGGAGGTTCTTCAACTGGATCAGTATCAAAGAGTATAAAATTCATAGGAAAAGCATCTCATGCAGGAGGATCTCCGCATAATGGTATAAATGCATTAAATGCAGCGAATCTTGCTATGGCAGGGATACATTTTCAGAGAGAAACTTTCCAAGAAAAAGATGTGATTAGAATTCATCCAATTATCACACAAGGCGGAGCTGCGGTAAGCTCTGTTCCCGCTGATGTAAGGATGGAAACTTACGTAAGAGGAAGTTCCACTCAGGGATATTTAGATGCAAGTGAGAAAGTGGATCGAGCGCTGAGAGGTGGTGCAATGGCCGTTGGAGCTCAGGTGGAAATAACAACTATCCCGGGATATTTGCCAATGTATCAAAATGAAGATTTAAATGAACTTTATGAACAAAATTCTGTATATTTAGTTGGAGATGAAGCTGTAGACAGATCTAATGTAGGAAGATTTGGTGGATTTTCAACTGATATGGGGGATATGTCACAATTAATGCCAATTATACACCCCTCAGTTTTATCAACATCTGGGGATGGTCATGGAATTGATTATGTTGTTGAAGATTACCATTCGGCTGTAATTACAGCTGCAAAAGCTATGGCTTTAACTGTAGCGGATTTATTGCATGGTAATGCAGAAAAAGGTAAAGAAATTGTAGATAAATTTGAACCATTACTAACAAAAGATAAATACCTAAAATTGTTAAGATCTATGTATAAGGAAGAAAAATTCAAAGATAATTTAGCTAATGTTAAATCTGATTATAAAGATTTTCTCTAAAATTAAATTATTTTTTTGTACTTAGGTTATCAGTATTATCCGCGGACTTAGATGCAAGTTTGACTTTTTTTTCACCAATAATCCCTTCAGGTTTAAATATTATTACTAAAGTGATTAAAAGTCCTATCATAAGAAATTTAAGATTTGGATCTGATAAAAATCCAGGTAAAAAATCAGTCCATGTCCAAATGGCCCAAACTATAAACGCGCCTATTATAGCGCCTTTATTATTCCCACTCCCTCCAACCATTAACATAGCCCAAATGATAAATGTTGCCATTAATGGATCAAAAGTAAGTGGATCTAGATATCTTATACCATGAGCATAAACTACTCCCCCTATTCCCATGATACATGCACCTAAAACAAATGATTGTAATTTGAACATAAATACATTTTTCCCACTTGCAGAAGTGGCAATTTCGTCTTCTCTTATAGCTTTTAAAACTCTACCCCATGGAGAATTAATTGCTTTTTGGACTATTAAATATAATACAAAAATTAAAGCTAATATAAATAATCCATAAAAGTAGTTATAGTATGCAGGCGGAAACCAATCTCCAAGAAATTTTGGAATTCTGTACATTCCTCTCGAACCATTTGCTAACCATTTTTCGTTTAAAAAAATGAATCTGACAGTTTCTGCTAATCCGAGTGTGGCAATAGCAAAATAATCATCTCTCAATTTCAGTGTAATCCAGCCTATAATTGTTGCTGCTATTCCGCATACTATAACTGCACCAAACATACCCACAAAATACCACATGTCTATTCCCAAGTTAAATATGCCAAGAGTTTCAGGCAGGTTACCTCCCCAAACAAAGTCTTCAAACATCTTAGGCGAAGGGGTGGCTGAAGTCAAAATAGCTGCTGTATATGCACCTAAGGCAAAAAATGCAGATATTCCGATATTAAATATACCTGTATATCCCCAATGTATATTTAGTCCAAGAGAAAATATTGCATAAATTCCAGCTATTACAACATAAGTAGATAAATAATTAAAGATTGAGAAAATAAAATCCATTAATCTTTACCTCCAAATAATCCTCTGGGTTTAAATGTAAGTACTAATAACATAATTGTGAAAGCTACACCTAATTTATATGCAGGATTCATGTATTCAGTAGATACTTCCATTGCAACTCCAATAATGACAGCTCCTATGAATGCTCCGTAAGCATTTCCAACTCCTCCTAGTACTACTGCAGCAAATATTGGAATGAGTAATTTCCAACCCATTTGTGGAACCATTTGAGCGGATCCAACTGCAATTAAAATTCCAGCACAGGCAGCTAATCCTGCAGCTATTATCCAGGTGTTAATTATTACTTTATTTACATTTATCCCAGTAACTAAAGCTAAATCAGGGTTGTCTGAAGTAGCACGCATAGATTTACCTGTTTTAGTGTACTGCAACACGACATGGGTTAATAAACATAGTATTAAAGCAACTAAACCTAAAAATAGTAAATCAGGAGGTACATCTATCCCCCATCCGAGTTCTAAAAATGGCTTTGATACTCTATCATAACTTCTTATTTGTGTGCCAAACAAAGTTGATAAGGCGCCTCTAAGTAAAATTGCAACACCGAATGAAGCCATAGCAATCATAACATCACTGCTGCCTCTATTTCTAAGTTTTCTATAAACCAAAATTTCTAAACTTACCGCAATTAAAGCTAGTATAGCCATAGTTAAAGGTATTGCAAGAATAATTGAATATCCAAAAGTAAATGGCCCTATCCCAACCTGGTCTAATCCTAATAAAGGAAATAATCCAGTGAATGAAAAATCATTAGCGTATGATACGTATTCTATGTTTATAACAGAGGCAACTAACGGAAATGCTATAAAAGCTCCTAATGTCATAAAATCACCGTGTGCTACGTGGGCAAAATTTACTATCGCATACAACAAGGTTATTCCAATAGCACCTAATGCAAAAATACTTCCTAACAACATGCCGTGAACATAAAGGTCTTGTACTCCTAAAATAAATGACAGAGTTAAGCTTGATGCAAAACCTATTATTATTTTAAATATTGTTGGTATGTTTGTTATTTTATCTTTAAAATTCATATTATTTACCTCCTAGATATAGGGAGGCTATTTCTTTATTTTTCAGTAAATTTTTACCAGTATCTGTTGCTTTATTTTCTCCTGTAGCTAAAACATATCCTCTATTTGATATTTCTAGGGCCGCTTTGGCATTTTGTTCTACCATAAGAATGGAAACACCTGATTTATGTATTTTTTTGATTGTATCAAAAACAGAAGCTACTAAATTTGGAGCTAGTCCAGCTGAGGGCTCGTCAAGAATAATTAATTTAGGCTTTAACATCATTGCTCTTGCAAAAGCTAACATTTGTCTTTGTCCGCCAGAAAGCTGACTTGCAGGATCATTTCTTTTTTCATGTAAAACAGGAAATAATTCATACATTGAATTTATAGATTCCTCCATTCCTTCTTCTTTAATAAATGATCCCATTTCAAGGTTTTCTCTAATTGATAAAGAAGGAAATACATTGTCGGATTGCGGAACATATGACAATCCAATTTTAATTAGGTTTTCGGTATCATAACTTTGAATTTCAGTCATTTTATTGTCAATAATGAATTCTATTGCACCAGATGTTGGTTTAAGTAACCCGAAAATTGTCTTCATTAGCGTTGATTTACCACATCCATTTGGGCCTATTATAGTGACTATTTCTTTTTCATAAACTTCTATAGATACTCCATGTAATATTTGTATTTCTCCATATCCGGAAATTACATTATCAACATTTAATATTTTTTTTGAATTTTTCATTTAATTGCCTAAATATGCATCTATGACTTCTTTATTATTGCGAATTGATTTTGCGTTTCCTTCTGCAAGTTTGCTTCCATAACTCATAACTATTATCGGATCACATAAATTCATAATAATTTCCATATTATGTTCGATTATAAGAAAAGTTATTTTTAATTTATCAGAAATTTCTTTAATTCTTTCAACAATATTATTCATTAAAGTTGGATTTACACCTGCTGCAGGTTCATCTAGTAAAATAATTTTAGGATCTGACATTAAAGTTCTTCCAATTTCTAGTAATTTTTTTTGACCCGTAGAGAGATTTCCTGCATATTCGTCAGCAAGATGGGATAGTTTTAAAAATTCTAAAGTTTCTTCAGCTTTTTGTAGGTTTTGCTTTTCTTCTTCCTTGACTTTCCATGGATTCAGCCAAGTTGTGAATAAACTTTCTCCAGATTGATTTCTTTTTACAAGCATTAAATTTTCTAACACTGTCATTCTTTTCATTTCTCTTGGAATCTGGAATGTCCGTACTATTCCTTTAGAATGAGTAATATAAGGTGGAAGATGCTCTATCTTTTCTCCATCCATAATAATATTTCCACTATCTGGAGCTAATTGTCCGGTAATAACATTAAATAAAGTTGTCTTACCTGCCCCATTTGGACCAATTAACCCAGTTATTGAACCTTTTGTTACATTAAAAGTGCAATTATTGACAGCTTTAAGTCCTCCGAAAGATTTTGTTACTTCATTAATTACGAGTAAGTTTTCAGATTGATTCAAAAGTGACATATCCCGCCTTTTGCTACGTATTGTTGGTGATACTCTTCTGCTTCGTAAAATTCAGAAGCTTCTACTATTTCTGTAACAATAGAGTTATTATAGTTTGGCTGAAGTTCATCAATTTTCGATAAAGCTTGTTTTTTTTGGCTTTCATTAAGGTAAAAAATGGAGGTTCTATATTGAGTTCCAATGTCAGGGCCTTGTCTATTTAGTTGGGTTGGATTGTGGTTTTTAAAGAAAATATTAAGGATATCTTCATATGAAATCTTGTTGTCATCAAAATCAACTTTAACTACTTCAGCATGCCCAGTCATATCGGTGCAAACTTCTTCGTAAGTTGGATTTTGTTTATTACCGCCAGTATATCCAACTGTAGTATTTTTAACCCCATCTGTCGTTCTGTATATTTCTTCTATTCCCCAAAAACATCCAGCAGCTAAAATTGCTGTTTCCATAACTTTCTCCTTTAATGGCACAAATTCGTAGAGTGTTTATGTTAGGTGTTCTTAGTTGTACAAAATGTGCTTAATTTAACTTTACTACAGAGATTATAATATAAAGAACAAAATTTAATAACCTTTTAGATGATAAAAGAGTGTGTAATGACAAATAAGAATATGTTGATTGAACTTTCTGAGGCATTTGGTCCGTCCGGCTTTGAAGAAGAAGTCAAAACTATAATCGTAAATAAGTTTGATAAACTTAAATCATATAAAAAAACTGAAGACGGGCTAGGGTCTGTTATATTTTCTAAAGAAACTGATAAAGACAAACCTACTCTTACTTTAGTTTCACATATGGATGAAATAGGTTATTTAGTTAAATATATAGATAATGAAGGGTTTTTAAAGGTACAAAACCTTGGGGGATGGTTAACTCAATCGATGATTAATCAAAGATGGGTAATAAGGACAAAAGATAAAGATATTATAGGTGTCTCAGGGATGAAAACAATACATGTAATGGATGCTAAAGAGAGAACCAGTTTTTATAAATCTAATAATGAATTATTTATTGATGTTGGAGCTAAAAATCAAGAAGATGCTATGAATATGGGGATAAAACCAGGCAATCCTGTAGCTCCTTATAGCAAAGTTGTTGAATTAAAAAATAACCGTTTATTAGGAAAAGCCTGGGATGACAGAATAGGTTGCGCTATGTTGATTGAATTAGCAACATTGATTGATGATAGATTGCTATCTTATAATTTGAATTTTGTATTTACTACCCAAGAAGAAATCGGCTTAAGAGGAGCTATGACATCAGCATACCTAACAAAATCTGATATGTGTATTAATTGTGAAGTTGGTGTTGCTGGAGATTATCCGTACATGTCAATGGACGAAGCTCAAGAAAAACTAGGAGGAGGCCCTTCCATTTTTCTTCATGATAGTTCAATGTTACCAGATAAAACATTACAAAATTATATAGAAAATATAGCGACAAAAAATAAAATTGAGTTACAGTATGAAATCTTAGCAGGATACGGCGAGGATGGCTCTATGTATCAAAAATCACGAGAAGGAATCCCTTCAATAAATTTAGGAATTCCAACAAGATACCTGCATAGCCATAATAGCGTGATTGACTTTAATGACTACAAAATCGGCATTAGACTTGCATATTTGATTCTAGATGATTTAAGTGGAGAAAAAATAAATAATATTAAAAACAAACTTGACTAGAACATATGTTCTGTGATATCTTTAAAAAATTAGCAGGAATGTGAGAATCTTTGGATTTTTGGCTGTTACATTCCTGCTAAGCTAATTTTGCAACAGATAGTTTTCCATCCACTTTATGTTTCAGAATCAGTTTCTTTACAAATCCGCTTACTTTCATATTCTCTACAAAATCTGCTATATATTTTGATGCTTCTGTATTTTCTTTTGAAGTTCCTATAGCTTGTTGGACTGACATAAAGTACCCTTCTAATAACTTAGAACCCTTTATGGTCTTTACTGTTTCTATTAATTGTGGTCGCAATCCCGCTAGTGCATCTAAGTTTTTATTAATAAAATTATCGACTGACTTTTCTACCCCGTCTATTGTTAATAATTTTGCATTTTTAATATTTCTCTCTAGCCATAAACCGTATGCTGTTCTGTCTGCAACAGAAATTGTTTTCCCGTCCATATCTACATCTTCTATATCAGATATTGTTGAATTTGATTTTACTAAATATGTCGCTTGAATCTCGGCATACGCAGAACTGAAGTATATTTTTTCAGCTCTTTGTGGTTCTGCGCCAATATTGCATATATCCCATTTGTTTTTATCTGCATCATCTGCGATTTCACCCGGACTAGAATATGGAATTAATTCAAGTTTTAGATTTAGGTTTTTAGCTAATTCGTGTGCCATATCAGGTGATACACCAATAGGAGTACCATCTTGTTTCTTGTCTGTTACTAAAAGAAAGTTGGACATATTTATAGCAGCTCTAAGAACTCCATTAGCACTTAATTCATTTCTTATTTTTGTAATATTATAATTCATAACTATATTTGGATTTTTATTTTGGCACGCCTGGTAGGATTCGAACCTACGACCCGCTGATCCGAAGTCAGCCGCTCTAATCCACTGAGCTACAGGCGCTTGGTACCAAATTTGATTTCTATATTATAATCTATTTATCTTTTCTCGTTTATGTTTCCTGTGTACCAAATTTTGTTTTCCACTATTCCCCTAATATAGTTTATTTGCCCTACATGTTGAAGAGTTGCTGCTACCATTCTCATTAATTCATATTCGTACGTATTATTTGTTTCTTTGATTTCATCTTTGTAATTGATCTTCAAATTATTATTAAATTCTAAGCACATTTTTTGATATACAGATTCAAAATAATCTACTAACACTTCTAAGTTATTAGGTTTTATAGTTTTCACATCTTTCATCGTGTGCCCTATTCCAAGAGTTGTGTATGATTCTGGTAAATTATAGCTTTTATACCATCCTTCAGTCAGCCATTGTTGTTCATCGTTTAAAATAAGAGAAACTCTTCTGTCATAACCTCTTGTCATGTGCCAAGAAAGCCATGCGATATTATTAGATTGATCTCCTGGTAGAAAAAGAATTTGTTTTAAGTTCAGTCCATTAAGAGATTTGTAATACATTTCTCTTACTCTTTCAATACATGATTTCACAAAACTGATTGTATTCATGGATAGATTATAACCCATTAAAATTTTATAAGTATATAAATGAGTTTAGTTTTCAATTATAAAGAAAATGGGGCGAGTACTGGGAATTGAACCCAGCTCTCCCGGGCCACAACCGAGTGTAATAACCACTATACCATACCCGCCACGGAGAATAGGATTTTATCATTTATAACAAGAATTATTCAACTGTATGAATAATGTTATATTGGAAAAAATTATGCAGAAGCTGACTGGTTTTCATCAGTTGGTTGCACATTTAATGTAACGTTCAAAGCTTTTAAAATAGTTGAAACTTCAATATTTTTCTTTGAATGATGTCGTAAGTGGTTTCTGAAATTAACATCGTAAATATTTCTTCTACCTACTTTTGTTTTTTTGATATAATCTGCTTGCTCAAGATCAGTAATGATCTTGTGAGTAGTTCTTTCTGTAATTCCAATTGTTAATGCAATTTCTCTTGCAGTAATGCTAGGATTTTGTGCTATGTGACTGAGGACAAGGCCATGATTTGTGATAAAAGTCCATTTTTCATCCATTAAGTTTTCAAGGCCTCCACCGGTAGGCAAATTTTTGATAAAAAGTATTTGCGCCTCACCATTAAACGTTATTGAATCATAACAGAAAACCTATTAGTCTAGTCAACTAAATTATCATCAATTTATGAAATTTTTTGTTAATTTTTTAATAAATTTAAAATAGTTCTAACACTTATTGCAGTTGGTCCTTTTGGATTATAACCTTTGTCTTTCGGGGAAGTAATTGTACTTGCTATATCTAAATGTATCCAAGATGTGTCTCCTGCAAATTCTCCAATAATCATAGCACCTGTAATAGAGCCTGCATCCCTACCTCCAGAGTTTTGTATGTCCGCAATAGAGTTTTTATATTGGCTCGAATAATTTTGATCAACAGGTAATTCCCAAAATTTTTCACCTGTTTCAGCTGCAGACTTTTTAAATTCATCAAGAAAATTTTGATCATTGCCAAACAATCCTGTGTATTCATTGCCTAATGCAACAGATATTGCGCCTGTTAGAGTGGCAATATCTATTATTTTATTAATACCTTTATCAACTGCATAGCTTAAAGCATCAGAAAGTACCAATCGACCTTCAGCGTCCGTATTATCTATTTCTATAGTTTTGCCATTCATAGCTTTTACTACATCTCCAGGTCTTTGCGCACTTCCACCAGGCATATTTTCTGCAATAGCTAATATACCCATAATATTTTTTTTAGGTTTTTGATGAGCTACAGCATTCATAACTCCTAACACAACAGCGGACCCGGACATATCAGTCTTCATAGTACGCATACTATTTCCTGGTTTTAAATTTAAACCACCAGAGTCAAATGTAATTCCTTTCCCGATTATAGCAATATTATTATCAGGATCAGATTTGTCACCTTGATAGTTTAATATAATCATTTTGGGATCATGTGTACTTCCCTTCCCTACTCCTAATATAACTTCCATACCTAGAATTTCCATTTCTTTTACGTTTAATACGGACATTTCAATTGGTCCTTTGGAAGCCACTTTTGTAGAAATTTCTTCTAATGTACCCGGATGCATATAATTTGGAGGTTCATTGATTAGATCTCGTACTAAATTGATAGATTCAGATTCGTTAATAATATCGCTTAAATCATGGCTAATATTTTGACCTGAAGTATTTAGTAAAGTCAATTCTTGAAGAGAATTTGGAGATTTTTTAGTCTTGTATTTATCATATTTATAAGAACCAATTAAAAATCCAAGTGCTACTGCATCAGCTGTTTCATTAAATTTCAGTTTGTTATTGTTTTCTCCAGGAATTATTATACTAGCTTTTTTAACATTCATATTATTTATATAACGAGACAAGCTACCAGTGATTTTTCTTATTTTTTCATAATCTAAATCTGTTTTATTTCCCATTCCATAAGTTATTATTTGCTTTGCATTGATCTTATTTAATGTATAAATATTTGTGAATGAACCTTGTTTGCTTGATATTTGTTTGTTGTTAATTAATTCTTCAATCAAACCATCCAAGGCTGTATTTAAATAAGATAAATCATTATTGTCTTTTTGTTCGTAAACAGGAACACATAGTAAATTAGTTTCAAAGTCTGAAATCTTAGAATTTTTAATATTTAACTTCATAAATTACCTCTTTTAAAGTGATTATTTTCGTACGTAATTATATATTAAATTTTGCCTGATTAGAACTTTCAGTTTATAATAATCTGCATTGAATTAAAATAAGTGTTTAAATTTGGAGATTAAATAATGAAATTAGGATCAGCTTCTGTAAATTTAGTAAGTGACGGGTATCTGTCTAAAGATGGAGGTGCATTATTTGGAAGAGTTCCTAAAATGGACTGGGAACAAGCAATAAAACCTGACCGAAGAAACAGAGTGAAAATGGGAATTAATTTAATGTTAATCCAAACACCTAAATATAATATTTTGGTTGACACTGGTATAGGATCAAAATCAGGTGGTTCAATCAAAGATACATACTCATTAAACGGAAATAAACTAGCAAAAGGATTAAAGCAATTAAATTTAAGTCCAAAAGATATAAATTTAATTATCCTTTCTCATCTACAATTTGACAGAGCTGGTGGTTGTACAAAATTAGACCGATCAGGAAAATTAGTCCCTGTATTTCCAAAAGCTAAGCATTTAGTTCAGAAAATTTGTTTAGAAGAGAGTAAATCTCCATCAGAAATTGAAAAATCTTTTGTTAATGAAGACGATTTTTTACCTTTAGTTGAAAAAGATTTAATAGAAGAATTAGATGGCCCAACAGAAATAATACCTGGAATTAGAACAGAAGTTACTGGAGGTCCTTCAAAAGGACATCAAATAGTTTTTATTGAATGGGGAAGTGAAAGAATAATTTATGTTGGTTCAGTAATACCAACTAGGCTACATATTTACCCTCAGAACGTTGCTGCTTATGATGTGTATCCTTACGAGACTTTGCAATGGAAACAAAAGTTAATTGACATGGCAGTAAATGACGGATGGCTTTTAGTTTTTGGAAATGAGGTTGGTTCATCAGCAGGATATCTATCATCTAACTCAGGAAATCTGGCTATACAATCCATAGAGTTATAGTTTCATCATTGATTATATTTCTATAACATCAGAATTTAATTTATTCAATTTAACTTCAGTTATTGTATTAAATAGTGGATTATTGGACTTAGTCATAACCTTTAGGTAGTCTTCTGTATATCCGTAATAAGTTTGGTCATTTGATTTGTTGGATTTTTCCCAAAGAACTCTTCGTTTTTCACCTAATATATTTTTTCTATAATTTACTTCAATATCTTTAATTAATTCTAATGCAATTTGCATTCGTTGATTTTTTACCTGTGGATCTACTTTGTTTTTAATATAAAAAGATGAGGTGCCAGGCCTGTCAGAATATGGGAACAGATGTATTTTTGAAAAATTTGAAAATTTAATTACTTTTATAGTTTCTTTAAAATCTAAATCTGTCTCCCCTGGAAATCCAATTATTATGTCTGTAGAAATAGAGGGATTTCTCAATTTATCTCTAATTAAATTTACTGAATCTAGAAAGTTTGTTTGTGTATATTTTCTTCTCATGGATTTTAAAATCGAATCACTACCACTTTGTAATGCTAAATGAAAATGATTACATACTCTAGAGCTATGATTCTTGTATACTTGTAATAACTCCGAGTTTATTTCATGAGCTTGTATAGATGATATTCTCAATCTTTCTACATTTGTTTTCTCTAATATATATTTTATTAGTTCTGCTAAATTAATTTTGTAATTATTTTCATACCCATATGTACCTAATTGAGTTCCAGTTAGAATGATTTCCTTAAAGCCACTATCTACTAAAAAATTTATTTCTTTAACGATTATGTCTTTATCGATACTTTTTTCTCTGCCTCTTACTTTGGGAACAATGCAGTAAGCACAAATTTGGTTGCAACCTTCCTGTATTTTAACTGATGCTCTAGTTCTATCAATTAATGTTCCAGGAATTATTTTTTCATTATTGATTTGAGGCATTTGATAATCCATATGAAAAGACAAGTTTTGAACTATTTGCTCTTTTTCAGTATTGTCATAAATCAAATCTGCAATTTTACTATTAATCAGATTATCTTTGTCTCTTTGTGCATAACAACCAGTAAGAACTACAACTGAATTTGGATTTTCTTTTTTGTACTTTCTTAATGATTGTCTCGCTTTTTTATCGGCAATATGAGTTACTGTACAGGAGTTTAAAATATACACATCAGGTTTTGGGGTGTTTGAATTTACGTAATATCCAAACTCTGTTAGTTTTTTTTGTAATTGAATACTATCTGCCTGATTTAATTTGCATCCGTGTGTTTCAATTTTGACTGAAATCATATTTGGAAATTTAATTAAAATAAAACTTAATTTTACAGCAAGCCAATATAAATTTGATATAATTTTAAGTTGTTATAATTATGTTTTATACAATTAATTAAAAAACATTTTATTTTATATTAATACTTATTAGGATAAAGGTTTGATATGCAAAACTTAAAATTTTGGCAAGTTGATGCTTTTACAGCGAAACCATTTAAAGGAAATCCTGCTGCTGTGTTTATTTTAGATGAGCCATTGGAAGATAAGTTGATGTTAAATATTGCAAAAGAAATGAATTTGTCTGAAACTGCATTTTTAGTTTTAAACCCTGATTCAAACCCTTATTTAAGATGGTTTACTCCTATGTTCGAAATAGATTTATGTGGGCATGCCACTCTTGCCACAGCTCATGTTTGTTTTTCGGAATATTTTAGTTCATTGAACGAAATTACATTTGATACTAAGTACGCAGGTCCTCTTAAAGTAGTTAAGAATGATGATTATATGACTATGGATTTTCCTAGTAGACCAGGTAAAGTAATTAGATTTAATGATGTACCTAATTTCGTTTACAAAGCACTTTCAAATATAAATCCCATTTTTGTTAAGCAGTCAAGAGACCTTATGTTAGTTTATGAAAATGAAGAAACAATACTTAATATGGCACCTGATTTTAATGCTTTAATGAAATATGATGGGTTTATAATTGTAACTGCAAAAACAAAAAACACTGAATTTGATTTCATATCTAGATTTTTTTGCGCTTCAGATGGTATCCAAGAAGATCCTGTTACAGGTTCTGCTCATTCTACTTTAGCACCTTATTGGAGCGAACAATTAGGAAAGCTTGTTATGAGTGCTTATCAAGCTTCAGAAAGAGGAGGAGTTCTTTATTTGAAAATGAATGATGACAGAGTCGAAATATCAGGAAATGCTGTAACAATCTTTGAAGGTGAAATGGTTATATGAGTAATAAAAAACTAGATATAATTAGTTTTGGTGAAGTGTTAATAGAATTGCGGTCTAAAAAATCATTATCTGAAACAAATGTTTTCAATAAATCTTATGCTGGCGACACTATGAATATTATAAATATGGCCTCCCGTCTCGGTTCCAAATGTGGATATATAACAAAATTAGGAAATGATCCATTTAAAGAGTATTTAGAAAGTCAATGGAAAATTAATAACATTGATTTGAGTTGTACTCAAGTTGTTGAAGGATTTAATGCGATACACTTTACTGTATTGCAAGATGATGGTAATAGAGAATTTGTTTATTACAGAAAAAACAGTGCAGCATCAGAGATTGACGAATCAATGATAAATATTGATTATTTAAGGTCTACTAAAATATTCCATACTAGCTCTATAACTCAAAGCCTTTCCGATTCTTCTAAAATAGCTGTTGAGAGGTTTTTAATAACATCAAAAGAATTAGGTTTAATGACATCTTTTGACACAAATTTCAGACCCAATATGTGGTCTTCGAGGGAAGCAACTACTGCAATTGAAGATATTATTGATTACATCGATATATTAGCTCCTTCATACCCAGAAGAAGTCAATCAGATTTTTGGATTAGAAACACCACAAGAAATGATAAATTATGGTATTTCTAAAGGATGTAAAATAGTAATTGTAAAATGCGGTGAACTAGGTGCTTACGTAGGAACAAAGGATAAAATCATACGATCAAATGCTTATACTCCTAACGGACTATTAGATACAACTGGTGCAGGTGACGCTTTTATGGGAGGATTTTTAAATTCCTATTTATCAGGAAATGATATGGAACTAAATCTTAAATATGGTGTCATCTCAGCAGGATTAAAGGTCTCAGGCAGAGGAGGTATTCAAAGTCAGCCAACTAAAAATGAGGTAGAAAAATTTGTATCGCTCCCAGAGATAGAATATTTGTGATTTTTTTAAAATATATCTTGAAAAGAATTTTTTCTTATTTGATTTTATGATTAAATATATCAATTAATGTTAGGAGAATAATATGGCAAACGAAGTTGTAGTAACAGGAATGGGCATGGTTTCCCCTGTTGGAAATAATATTAATGAATCATGGAATAACCTGATCGATGGTAATTCAGGAATAGATTACATCAAATCCTTTGATCCCGATGCACTTGAAACAAAAATTGCCGGTGAAATTAAAAACTTCGATCCAATAGGAATTATTGGCAAAAAAGAATCGAGAAGAATGGACAGATTTTCTCAATTAGCAATGGCAGCATCTCTTGAAGCATTAGAAAGTGCTGACCTTTCAATTGATAGCTCTAATGAAAACAGAATTTCTGTAATGATAACTAGTGGTATTGGTGGAATCATAACACTTTCTGAACAAATGATTGTAATGCAAGAGCGTGGCCCGTCTAGGATAAGTCCTTTTTTGGTACCTATGATGTTGCCAGATATGGCTTCAGGCCAAGTTTCTATGTCTATTGGTGCGAAAGGACCTAATTTTGCAGTAGTTTCAGCTTGTGCTAGCGGAGGTGATAGTATTGGCGTTGCTTCTGAATTCATTAAATCAGGAAGAGCAGATATTGTTCTTGCTGGTGGCAGTGAAGCTGCAGTTTGCCCAATTGGAATAGCAGGATTTAATGCCTGTCATGCTTTGTCAAAAAACAATGAAGATCCAAAAGGTGCTTCAAGGCCTTTTGATGTAAATCGAGATGGGTTTGTTCTAGGAGAAGGCGCTGCTATTTTAGTATTAGAATCTAAAGAAAGTGCTGAATCTAGAAATGCTAACATTTTAGCTACCCTTTCAGGTTATGGTTCTTCGGCTGACGCAAATCATATTACTCAGCCAGCCCCTGGAGGTGAAGGAGGAGTTAGAGCAATGAATGAAGCAATTAAAATTGCTGATATATCTCCTGATCAAATAGATTATATAAATGCTCACGGCACATCTACGCCATTAAATGACAAATTTGAAACTATGGGTATGAAGACTGTTTTTGGCGATCATGCTGAAAAAGTGTCAATAAGCTCAACAAAATCAATGACAGGACACTTGTTAGGTGCTAGTGGTGCTATTGAAGCAGCGATATCTGTTAAAGCATTAAATTCAAATATGATCCCCCCGACCATTAATTTAAATGACCCGGATCCTGATTGTGACTTGAATTACACTCCAAATAAATCTATAAACAAAGAAATAAATTATGTGATGAGTAATTCATTTGGTTTCGGTGGGCATAATTGTTCTTTGGTATTTTCTAAAATAAATTAATTTTTAAGATATTTTGAATTTGGATCATTAATAAATCTCCATAACCATAATACAGCCCTAAAAGTTATGAAGTGCTTTGATATGTCATCTATTTGCTTGTATTCATACCCTGTTTTTCGTTTTTCTACTCTTAATACACCTGCGCTATTTACTTGTTTACCTGTTAATTCAGTATATGCGTTAGCATATGCGGAAACTTGAAGTAAGTTTTCAAGATATAAATTCGTTGATGTTTTCCAATCTAATATAACCAAATTGTTTTCGATAAAACCTATTGCATCGGCTGTTCCTGCATATCCGTATTTTACAGAATGCAATGATTTCTCCAATTCAATACTTTTAAAATTATAATCATTAAGCCATTTGGTGAAATTTGTATGTACCCATTTCATATTAGATGGAATGTCTTCAATTTTACCTAATTTTAAATAATTCTCGATATATTCATGTGCTTCAGAACCAAATTCTCCTGCTTTATTCTTAATAAAATTTGGATGATTACTAGCTTCTTCTATTAATGATTCAACGCCAATCCCATTTAAATCTGCTGATTTATTTAATTTAGAACGCACATAATCTAATGCAATGTTTTTTTCCCATTTAATTAATCCAGGTTTGGCTATTGTAGATAAAATTGAAGTTACACTAGGTAAAGGTTCTTCTACTCCTGGAATCAAATAATATCTACTTCCCTTGTCATTGATGACTGAAATTTCGGATTTGTTTGTCATGAATTTTTACTTTTAGCAGATCTTCTACGTTCAGCTCTGGTTTTACCTTTATTAGTCATTAATTGGAAAACATTTGAATTAGAGTAATTAAGATTAATAATAATTATTGGTAAACACACAACAATACAAACTACAGCAATCCATTGTGCTTCTGTTAAGCCCATAGCCCAAATTCTATCAAATCTTAAAAATGATATAAAAAATCTTCCTGTTGAATATAAGAGGATAAATAGAACCCATGTCATACCGTGAGGATATAATTTAAATCTGAAATACCACAGTATATATACAGAAATTAAATTCCATATCATTTCATACATTATCGCAGGTTGTACAGCTACTCCTATTCCGGATCCTTTCATTTTACAACTAGAGACATCCGAATTTGGATGATCCCAGGAAAATGCAAATATACCTTCATATGCTTTGGCGCAATGTTCGCCGTTTACTATATCTCCCAATCTGCCGATTACCATAGCAAACAGAAGCGCAGGAGCAGCAATGTCCGCCATAATAAATTTTGGATATTTATTTATATGTGAACACAACATACCACCAGCAAATCCACCTAACACTCCTCCCCAAACACCAATACCACCTTTCCAAATTTTAAAAATTTCCAAAGGTAAATCGCCATAAAACCACCAAAAATCAATGACGTGTACTATTCTTGCTCCTATTACTCCGCCAATAATTCCCCATACAGCAACATGTAATATATCTTCTTTATCAATTTTGTAATCTCTTGCCCATTCTCCTACTAAGGAAACTGCAAAAACTACTCCTAAGAAACTAAAAAACCCATGCCAGCTTACCACCCAGTTGCTAAAACTAATTAGGATGGGATCTATGTTTACATTTATTATGTTTTCCATATTTTAAAAATTAAGAACTTTATATATATAGCTTATACATTTACAAATAATAAATAATAGTAAATATTTATTATTTATATAATATGTTAAATAAAACATCAATAAATTTTTTTACAGATGAATTTATAAATTATATTGTCTTAGAAAAAAATTTATCAAACAATAGTGTATCCAATTATAAAATTG
>CAJWSY010000009.1 GCA_913045935.1 uncultured Chloroflexota bacterium
CAGCTTTTGGTTCTTCAACTTTAGCTTCTGCTGCCTTGGGTTTTTCAGCTTTTGGCTCTTCAACTTTAGCTTCTGCTGTCTTGGGTTTTTCAGCTTTTGGTTCTTCAACTTTAGCTTCTGCTGCCTTGGGTTTTTCAGCTTTTGGCTCTTCAACTTTAGCTTCGGGGGTTGTTTTTGTATTATCAGACGGAGAAGAACTAGAGTTTTCTGGTGTTAGTGTTAGTTCAATATCTTTTATTTCTGATGGCTCTACATGAGTTTGTTTTGAAATTTCAATATCTCCTCTATATATCCAAACTTTGACACCAATTCGGCCATATTCTGTATGAGCTTCAGAAATAGAATAATCTATATCAGCTTTAAGTGTGTGTAGCGGCACTCTACCTTCCATTACTTGCTCTTTTCTTGCTATTTCAGCTCCTGCAAGCCTTCCTTTGCATATTATTTTTATTCCCTTAGCGCCGTTTTGCATAGATCTACTAGCAGCCATTCTTGCAGCACGCTTATAAGATATTCTTCTTTCAATTTGTTCTGCAATGTTGTAAGAAACTAGAGTAGCATCTAAATCAGGGTTTCTAATTTCTTCAATGTTTAATTGAGTTTTATTTTTTGTTATATCAGAAATTATTTTTTTAAGTTCGTCTATTCTTTGTCCACCTCTTCCAATTACAATACCTGGACGTGAAGTGAAGATTTTTACTGATACTTCATTAGTACTTCTTTCAATTTCTATTTTTGTTATTCCTGCATCTTTGTTAACTTTCATTATTTCTTTTCGTATTTTATGATCTTCTTTAACGAAATTACTATATGAAAATTTATTGCCATACCAAGTAGAATCCCAACCTCTCGAGATCCCTAACCTAAATCCTATTGGATGTATTTTTTGTCCCATAAATTTTTCCTTTATTGAGAAAGTTTAACTACTATATGACTAGTAGGATGATTAAAAGTACCAGGTCTTCCTCTTGCTTTAGCTCTCCATCTTTTAAGAGTAGCTCCCTGATTTGCATATATTTCATCGATTTTCATATTATCAACACCAGGTATAGACAAGTCTTTAGCATTGGCAATTGCAGATTCAATTGTTTTATGTATTTCAAACGCAGCAGGAGATTTTTGATATCTTAGCAAAATAAGAGCTTCATTGATGTTTTTATTTCGAACTAGGTCGATATATGGTTTTAATTTTTTTGAGGATATACCTATATTTTTTGATGTTGCTTTCATAATATTAACTTGTTATTTTTTCTGACCCAGCATGGTTTCTAAAAGTTCTTGTGGGAGCAAATTCACCTAACTTGTGACCAACCATGTTTTCTGAAATAAAAACAGGTACGTGCCTTCTCCCGTCGTATACAGCTATAGTTAATCCTAGCATGTCAGGAAGGATGGTTGAAGATCGAGACCAAGTTTTAATTATTTCATTTGAATTTGAAGACATTGCTTGCTCAACTTTTTTTTGGAGGCTAGCATTAACGTATGGTCCTTTTTTTGTTGATCTAGACATTATTTACCTCTTCCTTCTTCTTATAATAAATTTATCACTAGGTTTTTTCTTTCTTGTTTTAGCACCAAGTGCCGGTCTGCCCCAAGGTGTTTTTGGTCCAGGCATGCCAATTGGTGATTTACCTTCTCCGCCTCCGTGCGGATGTGCATTAGGTGCCATTGCAACACCTCTTACAGACGGTCTTTTTCCTTTGTGTCTGTTTTTTCCTGCTTTCCCGAGTTTTATGTTTTTATGATCTTGATTTCCTAAAGAACCTATGGTTGCTTTACATTCTTTGTGTATTCTTCTCATTTCCCCTGAAGGTAATCTTATAAGAGTATGTTCCCCTTCTGTTGCTAAAACTTGGGCAGAATTTCCTGCAGACCGTACAAGTTTTGCGCCTTGACCTGCATTTAATTCTATATTGTGAACCTCAGTACCACTAGGAATATTTTTTAGCGGCATGCAGTTACCTATACTAATATCAGTTTTCTCGTTACTAGTTATAATATCTCCGACTTTTAAACCTTCAGGTGACAATATATAAGACCAATCACCATCTTTATATTTAATTAACGCTAGATTAGAAGATCGATTTGGATCATATTGGATTGAATCCACAATCCCCTCCACACCTAATTTAGATCTTTTAAAATCAATTATTCTATATTTTCTTTTATGACCACCGCCTCTGTGTCTTACCGTTATTCTTCCTTTGTTATTTCTTCCAGAGTGTTTTTTAAGAGGTTGAAGTAGTGATTTCTTTGTTTCTTTAGATGTTAATTCACTAAAGTCAGGAAGAACAGCTCCTCTTCGTCCAGGAGATGTAGGTTTTTTCTTAACTAAACTCATTTTTACACTCCTTCAAATATGTTAATAGTTTGGCCTTGCTTAATTTTAACAAGTGCTTTTTTACTTTTTTCCCCGTTCATCCATGATCCTGTTTTAGGATTTCTTTTTTTCGGACCTTTAGAAATTATTGTCCTTACAGTTAGTACATCAACGCCGTAAGCACTTTCTACATTAGATCTTATTTGAGATTTTGTAGAGTTAATAGATACTTCAAATGTGTACACACCTGATTCTTGTAATATTGATGATTTTTCACTTATTATTGGTCTTTTCAAACATGAATAATTAGGCATTGTTTCTCTCCTTATTATTCGTGTTGTTTTTTGCTTTTTTATTTGTATTTTTAGTATTTGATTTTGTTGATTTGTTTAGATTATTTTTCAACCTGTTTTCCATCAAATTGTTTAAGCCTTGTTCTGTGATAATCATATATTCAGATCTTGCTACAGCAGAAGCATTAATTAAGTCACTAGATAAAGTTGTAATGTTGTCTATATTATTAGTTGATTTTATACTTTGTTGATCAGCCCCGTCGAGTACTAGTAAACTGTGCTTTGAAAGATCTAATGTTTTTAATAGATTTTCTGCGTCTTTAGTTTTGTTAAATTTATTAGAGTTGCTGAAATCTTTTAATACAAATAATTTTTTTTCATTCAACTTGAATGCAAGTGTTGATATAAGGGCCCCAGTTTTCATTTTCTTATTCAAATTCTTTCTGTACGACCTTGGTTGAGGTCCAAATACTATTCCACCACCTCTCCATATAGGGCTCCTAGATGTTCCAGCTCTAGCTCGACCGGTGCCTTTTTGAGAGAAGGGTTTCCTTCCTCCGCCACGTACTTCAGATCGAGATTTTGTTTTATGTGTTCCTTGCCTTTGATTAGCCAAGAAAGTGACTACACTTTGATGCACGAGTTGTTCATTCACAGGGTGATTAGCTAAATCTTTATTTATATTATGGTCACCGACTACGGTACCTTTATGATCTATTAGTTTTACTTTCATATTTATTTGTCACCTTTCTTAGGTTCTTCAGCCTTAGATTCTTCAGCCTTAGGTTCTTCGGCCTTAGGTTCTTCGGCCTTAGATTCTTCAGCCTTAGGTTCTTCAGCCTTAGATTCTTCAGCTTTAGGTTCTTCAACCTTAGGTTCTTCAACCTTAGGTTCTTCAACCTTAGGTTCTTCAACCTTAGGTTCTTCAGCTTTAGGTTCTTCAACCTTAGGTTCTTCGGCCTTAGGTTCTTCAGCCTTAGGTTCTTCAGCCTTAGGTTCTTCAATTGGGGTAAATGGCTTATTACTAGCTGTTATTAAAACTAACGAATTGGAAGAGCCAGGAACTGAGCCAGATAAATAAATTAAATTATTTTCAAGGTCTAAGTCTAAGATTTCTAAATTTTTTATAGTGAATTGTTCACCACCATATCTTCCTGACATTTTTTTACCTTTTACCACTTTTCCAGGAGTTGACCCCGCTCCTATTGAACCAGGAGCTCGATGTCGGTCTGATTGCCCGTGAGTTTTTGGCCCGCCTTTAAAATTCCATCTTCTTACAGTACCAGAAAACCCTCTTCCCTTGGATTTAGATGTCACGTTTAGATATTGGCCTTTGGAAAACATACTAATGTCAATTTTGTCTCCTACTTTGTTATCAGATTTTTCGTTTAACCTGAATTCTTTTAAAGTATGGTAAACGTCTTTATTTTTTTTCATGTGACCGCTTGCCGGTTTGTTGGGTTTTTTTGAAATTTGAAAACCTAATTGAACAGCATTGTATCCGTCATTTTTGTCAGTTTTTATTTGAGTAACATAGCATGGCCCTGATTCTAATATTGTTGCATGCTTAGATTCTCCATTATTGTTGAAAATAGTGGTGGAACCAATTTTTTTTGCTATGATTTTATTTAATGTCATTTTACACCTTATAGTTTCATCGAAATATCAACACCTGCAGGAACATTTAGATTTGTGAGATCATCGATTGTTCTTGCGTTTGGGTCTAGTATGTCAAGTAAACGTTTGTGAGTTCTAAATTCAAAATGCTCTCTACTGTCTTTGTCTATATGAGGAGATCTAATTACGCAGAACCTTTTGATTTTTGTGGGGAGAGGAACTGCGGAGACCGATGCTCCTGTTCTTTCAGCTGCTTCTATAATTTGCTGAACAGAGTAGTCAATCATTCTATGATCAAATGATTTAAGTTTTATTCTTATTTTAGATACATCGTTTTTACTAACCATTATTAATTACCTTGTTCTTCCATTTTTCCTTTTAAAATTGATTTTGGCAATTCTTCATATTTTTCAAATTCCATTGAAAAGCTTGCTCTTCCTTGGGTTAAAGATCTTAAAGTATTAGCATACCCAAAGCTTTCTCCCAAAGGAACAGATCCTTTGATAATTTGGGTATCACTTTGAGTACTGGTTTCACTGACCATCCCTCTTCTTCTGTTTAAATCTCCTATTACTTCACCAAGAAAGTCACCAGGAGTAGTTACTTCAATTTTCATGATCGGCTCTAATGCAACAGGTGATCCTTTTTTAATTGCTGCTTTTACAGCCATAGATCCAGCAATTGTGAATGCTACTTCTGAAGAGTCAACATCATGAAAGCTACCGTCTACTAAGTTCACTTTAATATCTACTACAGGGTATCCAAGAAGATTACCACTATTGAGCCCTTCAATTATTCCTTTTCTTACTGCAGGAATGTATTCTCTAGGAATAGCTCCGCCTTTTATTGAGTCTACAAATTCAAATCCAGAGCCACTTTTCTGAGGTTCGACTTCTATGACGCAATGTCCATATTGCCCACGACCACCACTTTGTCTAATAAATTTACCTTCAGCATTAGCGGGTGAGGTGATTGTTTCTCTGTAAGCCACTTGAGGTTTTCCTGTATTACATTCTACGTTGAGTTCTCTCTTCATCCTATCAACCATAATTTCCAAGTGAAATTCTCCCATACCTGATATTAAAGTTTCGGCAGTTTCGTCATTGTACGAAACTTTAAAAGTAGGATCTTCATCTGCCATCTTCAGTAGCGCTTCTTGTAATTTATCTTTGTCAGATTTCATTTTTGGCTCTACAGATACTGCTACAACGGGTTCTGGGAATGTTATTTGTTCTAAAATTATTGGTTTGCTTTCATCACAAATTGTATGCCCAGTTGAAGTGTCTTTCAATCCAACTGCTGCTGCTATATCGCCAGCACTTACGCTTTTGATTTCCTCTCTATCATCTGCGTGCATTTTTACTATCCTTCCCATCCTCTCTTTTTTACCAGTAATTGTATTTAGGACCCCCGCGCCTGCGTCTATTGACCCTGAATACACTCTAAAATATATAAGCCTACCAATATACGGGTCGGATACTGTTTTGAATGCTAAGGCTGCAAATGGTTCTTTTGAGTCAGCTTTTCTTGTTTCATCAGTCTCGCCTCGATATACTTTTCCTGTAACTGCTGGAACATCTAAAGGTGATGGTAAATAATCTCCAATCGCATCTAGCATAGGTTGCACAGCTTTTCGCTTTAATGCAGTACCACACATTACAGGTATGATTGCATTTGAAATAGTAACTCTTCTTATTGCATCTTTAAAAGTTTGAGCATCAAATTCTTCTCCCGAGAATACTATTTCCAAGAATTCCTCATCATTTTCTGCCACTTTTTCTATTAAATTGGATCTATATTCTTCAGCTTTATCTTTGAGATCTTCAGGTATATCAGTAACTTTATCTATGTGACCTTGGTCGTCACCAATTTTATAGTAGATTGCTTTTTGCTCAACAAGGTCAATAACTCCTTCAAATTTGTCTTCTGCACCTATTGGCATCTGTATAGGCACAGGGTTAGCACTTAGTCTGTCAATAGTGGTTTGAATTGCATAATCAAAATTAGCACCAATTTTATCCATTTTGTTAATGAACACCATTCTTGGTACGTTGTATTTGTTAGCCTGTCGCCAAACAGTTTCGGATTGTGGTTGAACACCTGCTACTGAATCTAGAACAACTACTGCACCGTCTAATACTCTCAAACTTCTCTCGACTTCGGCTGTAAAATCAACGTGACCAGGAGTGTCAATAATATTAATATCATAACCATTCCATTCACATGATGTCGCTGCAGAAACAATTGTGACCCCTCTTTCTCTTTCTTGCGCCATCCAGTCAAGAACAGTATTTCCATCGTCAATAGTTCCAGCTTTATGCGTACGCCCAGTATAGAACAAAACACACTCAGACACCGAAGTTTTCCCCGCATCAATGTGAGCGATAAATCCCATATTTCTAGTTTTTTCTAAATTAATTGCCATTGTTTGAAATCTCCATTACCATTTGAAATGCGCAAACGCTTTATTTGCTTCTGCCATCTTATGTATATCGTCTTTTCTTTTAACCGCGGGTCCTTGGGAATTATATGCATCCATCAACTCACGGGCTAGCCTTAAATAGTAAGCAGAGCCAGATCTGCTTCTTGAACTCTCTATAATCCATCTCATTGCCAATGTATTACTTTTTTCTCTAGGCAGCTCTGTGGGTACCTGGTAATTAGCTCCACCAACCCTCCTGCTTTTGAGAATGACATCTGGGGAAACGTTTGCGACAGCTTGGTTAAATATATCTATACCAGGTTTTTTTAATTGATTTTCAATTTCGTTAAGAGCTGAATATACGATTTTTCGTGCAAGATTTTTTTTGCCATGCTTCATAACTTTATTGATAAACTTGGTTAGAGCTAAATCATTATATTTACTTTCAACTATTAAATCTCTTATTTTAGCTCTGTGACGTCTAGACATATAGTTACCTTTTATTCTGCTGATTCAGTGGGGGTTGATCCTGAGCTCTGACTCTGTCCATCACGTTTAGTTCCGTATTTACTCCGACCTCTGTTTCTGTCACTTACCCCATCGGTGTCTAGGGCTCCTCTTACGATGTGATATCTTACACCAGGTAAGTCTTTGACTCGCCCTCCTCTGATTAAAACCACAGAGTGTTCTTGGAGGTTATGACCTTCACCAGGTATATATGCTGTTACTTCCATCCCGTTTGTCAGCCTGACTCTTGCTACTTTTCTAAGAGCAGAATTAGGTTTTTTTGGCGTTTGAGTCCTAACTTGGGTGCAAACACCACGTTTTTGAGGAGCTCCAGTATTTCTGAATCCAGAATTTTTTAAAGTATTAAAAGAAAACCTCAGGGCAGGAGCTTTATCCTTCCCTTTTTTTATCTTTCTACCTTTTCTAACTAATTGATTAATTGTTGGCATAAAATAAACACCATTTGTATAACGGACTAGTAAACTTGTGTAAAAACACGAAACGATATTATATTTATATCAATTCTGTGAGTCAACAAATTTTATAGTCTCATATTCATTAATTTACAACAAAAGCTTTAATTTTGCTGTTTTTTTATATTTAAGGTCATTTTTTTATGTATAATTATTCTTAATTTTCAATCTTTTAGGGAAAATGGATATAAATATTACAGAACCTAAATCTGATTTGGATTGTGTTTTATTAAGGAATATTCGCATAAGAGTATTTGTTATAGAACAACAAATACCATGGCAATGGGAATTTGATGATTATGACAAAATAGCTAGACATATTTTGGTGAAAGATCAAGATAAAATTATTGGAACTGGCAGATTGTTTCCATACTTGGGTAATAATAATGATTATAAATTGGGAAGAATTGCTGTTTTGAAAGAATATAGAGGAAATGGAATAGGTACTAAAATTTTAAAACACCTTGAATTGATTGCTAAGGATAAAAAAGTCAACCAAATAACATTGGAAGCTCAATCAGACAAATTAAATTTTTATTTAAAAGAAAATTATATAATCGAAGGCGATAAATATCTTATGGACGGAATTTATCATAATCTTATGTCAAAAAAACTATAACACCAATTATTTTTTAAATATATTATTTTTATAATTTTCTAACCACTCTTTAGTTGGTGGGTAGTATTTACCTGGAGGAACTCTTTCAGCTTCGGCTTTATTTTTGATGTACTCCTCTGCTGATTCATATAATTCGCAAAATTCAACTATTTCTTCTGCAAGATGACTTGGAACAACTACAACTCCGTCATCATTTCCGTACACAATGTCGCCAGGTCTAACTAAAACTCCATCACATTGAATATCTACGTTATCTTCGTATTCTGTCATTACATGTCTTGCTGCTTTTGGGGTTCTTCCTGAAGCATAAATTGCAAATCCAAACGGTTCAACTTGGTCAAAGTCTCTCATTCCTCCATCAGTTATAATTCCTTCTGCTTTGTTCATTTTAAGTTGAACTAGTTTGACATCACCTAAGTTTGCTGCAGTACTATTACCCATTGCATCACAAACAAGAACATCACCTGGTCCGCATGAGCCCATAGCTCTGTATTCCGGTGCATTTTCATTTGGAACTTCCATTCCGTCAGCACTGTATCCTTCTCTTACTTCTTCTTTCAAATCAGGTCTTTCGGGCAAATATCTTAACGTTCGTGCTCTGCCTAAAATAATTTTACCTTTTGTTAATGGTTTCACATTATCCATCACACAATTTTCGTAACCTTTTTTTCCTAAAGCAGTCCAAATTGTGGCTGGAGTGATATTTTTATATCTGTTTAATATTTCCTGAGTAACTTCTTTTCCCATATATAGCTAACCTTTGATATCATAAATTTAGATAATGTATTCTATAATATTATGATGAATAATAAAATCACCAATGAAATAGATGAGATATTAGAAAATAATTTGGACGAAAAACAAAGTTCTAAATTTTCTTTCATTAAGAAATATCTGTTTAAATTTATAATTGCAATTTTAGTTATATCTATTTTGTTGTTGCCCCTGATCACTATTGATATAAAGTATTTTTTTATTGCTTCAGTAATACTATTAGTTGTTTTTCTTTATTTTAGTAGCCGTAAAGTAAAGAAAAAAGAAGAGAAATGGTGGAGAGGAGAAAGAATAGATTGAATTCTGAAATAGTCATATTCACTTTTTCTTCGGGGCTAGTAGCTGCATTTAATCCATGCGGAATTCTAATGTACCCAGCGTTTATAGGATACCAGTTGAAATTTATTAGTACATCAAGTTCAAACACTTTAATTTCAAAAAGCATAATATTAAAATCTTTATTCTTAGGTTTATGTGCGTCATTAGGATTTGTAGTTTTATTTGCATTTTCAGGATTTTTGCTAGCTTTATTTGGAAGTCTTATAAGAGATTGGATCCCGTTAGTTGGTTTATTCATTGGTGTCATCTTGGTTATCATTGGTTTATTTTTATTATTATCAAGAAAAAAGATGATGGTATTATTCCTGTCTAGAGCTACTTCTTTTGGAAGTGAAATAAAAGATCAAAATCTATCAATGTTTGTTTTTGGAATTGGATATGGATTGGCATCTTTGAGTTGTGCTCTCCCAATTTATCTTGCTGCGATAGGATTGGTATTAGGAACTGGAATTGATTTTATAAATATAATTTTTTATAACTTAGTATATGCTTCGGGTATGAGTTTAATTTTAATTGGAACATCATTTGGTGTTGTAATATTCAAACAATCAATAAGTCAATTTGTCTCTCGAATAAGTAAATTTGTTGAACAAACAGGAACAGTATTAATGATTCTTGCAGGAATATTTATAATTTATTATTGGTTAATTGGAACAGGGAGTATTATTTTTTATGACTCTTTCAAAGAATTACTTTAAATTACGATTCATTTTTTATTTTATTGCTTAATATTCCTATTCCTTCTATTTCCACTTCTACAATGTCGCCTTCATACATGTTCTTGGGTTCCCCTGGAGTCCCTGTCATAATTACATCACCTGGATTTAATGTGATCATACTAGAAACAAATTCTATTATTCGAGGAACACCATGTAATAAATCAGAAGTATTCTGGTTTTGTACTTCATTTCCATTTATTCTGCATACAATTTGAGAATTTGCAGCATCTACCTCAGTTTCTATCCAAGGGCCTACCACTGTAAATGTGTCACAAGATTTCGCTCTCCACCATTGAAGGTCATTTTTTTGCCAATCTCTTACACTCACATCGTTACCACATGTATATCCAAATACATGAGACAATGCATTTTGTTGGGTTATTCTTTTACCACCTTTGCCTATAACAAGACATAGCTCGGCTTCAGGTTGAACTGTTAAATCATTTTGATGAGCTTCTTTTGGAACGACAATATCATCATTGTGACCAATTAGTGTGTCTGGCAGTTTGAAAAAAGGCTCGGGAACTTCAGGGGCTGGTCTATCACCTAAGTGACTTTTGTAATTTAAACCAATTGCTATTACTTTACCTGGATCTACAGGACTAAGCATTTCTACATCATTTATATTAAATGTATTATTAGTTTCTTTAGTTGAAGACAAAACGTAATTTCCTGATAATTCTTTAATATTATTGCCTTCTAATATTCCCCAAGAAATTTTATTATTGGATTTAAATCTTATGTATTTCATCTTTTCCTCTGCTTTTATTAAATAGAATAGTGTATTTGAGTTTAATATAAATATTTTATCTTTTCTATATTTTAATAATAAAAGATATACTATATGTTAATAATTTATTAAATTGAAACATTTTATGATTACCGTAAAAAATTTATCAAAGTCATATAACGGACAAAGAGTATTTAGCAATCTCGACTTTTCAGTTCAAGAAGGTGAAGTGTTGGGAATTATCGGAGGAAATGGCTCAGGAAAATCTACGTTATTGAAAATTTTGTCTAAAATATCTCTTCCTGATTCTGGTGAAATTTCTATATCTGAAAATACCATGATAGATTATCTAGGTCATGAAAATATGTTTTATGAAGAAATGACTATTGAAGAAAACATTTCTTTTTTTACTCAATTTAGAAATATCGGAGAATCAAAAGATAATAATTTCAGATTAAAAAAATCTCTTGGATTACAAGAAATATACATGAAAAAAATGTATGAATTGTCCTACGGTCAGAAAAAAAAGTCAGGGCTTTATAGGATATTTATTCATAACGCTGATTTAATACTTTTAGATGAACCTTTTTCCGGACTTGATAAAAAATCTGTGAAAAATTTAATTCAAGAAATCAAAGATCTGACATTAAATAACAAATCATTGATAATATCTTCTAATATTAATGAAATACTCGAATCGGTTACAACAAAAACAATTAATATGGATGATTTTAATGAGTAAATCCACAGAGAATATTTCGGGAGATTTTAAATCTTTCTTTTATCTTTTAACCAAAGATTTAAAACTTGAATTACGATCTTTGTCTACATTGTCCGTTACTATTATTTTTACTGCAGTGGTTGTAAGTTTGTTTAATATAACTTTTCCATTCGGTGTTGATGAAAAAAATTTAATTGTATCTATTATTATTTGGGTTATTTTTTTATTTAGTTCATTAATTGTAAGTTCTGGAATTATAGATATTGATATGAAAAATAAGTCAGTAGATTTGATTTTTATTCTTGGTGTTAATCCAGAAATTTATTTTTTATCTAAAATGACTGCTACAGTTGTAATCTTAAGTATAGTCCAAATAGTAACTTTTGGATTGTTTTATATTTTATTTCAATTTTCAGTCAATTCTTTTTGGATAATAATTGTAGCCTTGATAGTTAACATTGGAATAAGCACTTTGAATACTTTATTAGGTATCGTTACATCAAGAAATAACGTTAATCAAAATTTACTTAGTATATTAGTGCTTCCTTTTACGTTACCTTTTTTGATGGGTTCGGTTGAAATTACAAATATAATTTCGTCTGGATCATTTGCATTTTCTGACATATCTTATTCTATAATAGCAATCTTTTGTTTTGATGTTATATTCGTGATTTTAGGATCAATTTTAACTAGTGTATATTTCAAGCTAGAAGATTAATTTTACTCTTCATATTTAGAAGGACATTTAACAATAACATTTTCAGCTTCGAATAATTGACCATTACCAACTAGTTTTCCTTCAAGGATAATTTGTTCGGATTTTGTGCTGAAAAACATATCCGGTAAAACTCCTTCGTAAGATGCCTGAAGGATTTTACCATTATCTGTGATGTTAAATGTAGAAATTGTAGAATCTTTTTCTCTTTTATAAGAATCCTGAACTAATTTCCCTGCAACTCTAAATGAATTTAAAGATTCAGTTTTGGTATCTTGTATTTCATCAATAGTTAGGTAGTATGTTTTGGAACTTTGAATTGTCATTATTCCTAAATAAACAATAGCTAAAGTTAATATAAACAATGATATAGATAATTTGTAATTTATATTATTTTTTATCTTTTTTAGCATTAGTGATTTTGTCTAATTTTATGTTTATATATGATATGTACAATGCAATAGTAATAAATATCAGAAAAGTTACTATAAATACAAAGCCTAATCCGGCTTCTGAGTGTTTACCAGAAAATATTCCTATGTCTATTGCGTTGTAAAGTCCTACTCCAGATAATAATCCAATGAAAAAAGTTAATAGAAGCTTATACTGACTGTTCATAAAACAACCTCTCTTGTTTAGTAATATTTCGCCTCACTCGAATAAGAATAATAAATAAATATGTATGCATAATTAATGAAATAAAGAATGTTAGTAACATGGTTCCGGGCAAAGAACTATCGTCTTCAGCTAATGGACCAATATTTAATTCAGGGTGGGCGGTTCTCCAAAGAATTGAAGCAAAATAAATCAAAGGAGCATCTATACTTCCCAAAACAGCAATTATTGAGCCAATAAGCGCAGATCTACGTTTGTCTGTAATTAAATTCCGTAACAATAAATAAGCTGAAAATATAAACCAAAGTACAACTGTTGTTGTAAGTTTTGGGTCCCAAGTCCACCAAACTCCCCATACTGGTTTAGCCCATAAAGCACCAGTTATGATAATTAAAGACGCAAATATTATTCCAACCTGTGCAAAAGAAAAAGCTAAGTCATCCCATTTGTAATTTTTTGTAATAAGAAACATTATGCTAGAAATTCCAACACCAAATATAGCCAACATACCAAGCCATCCTACAGGTACGTGAAAGTAAAAGATTTTTTGAGTTAAGCCTACGCTTGTATCAATAGGTGACCAAAGAAATATCATGTATAGTGCAACAGTCCAGCCAATAAGGTGGAAAATATTGTTTATCTGAGATTTTTTAATATTCATATTTAAGTAAGTGAAATTTTTTACTAAGCGATCTAAAAATATTATATATTATAACTTTTACTAATAACACAAATAATTAATGTTATATTTTCAAATTAAATACCCGCGTCTTCAGCTGTGAACAATGGTTCTTCGCCTGACCCTATTTCTTTATAGAATGTTTGCCCGTAATTTCTTACTTTAAAAATTATTGGCATAGGGATTGCATCTCCGAAAGCCAGAGCATGTTGATTTGAAGTTATTGATCTCAAAGAAGTTCTCAATGAAGCACTTTGATGAATACCTGTGAAAATAGCATCTATATCTTTAGAGTTATCTAGTTTGCATATAAATTTATTTTCTATCTGAGATATGATTTCATCGTCTATCCCACTAGGACGTTGGTCGACTACCATCAAAGTAACATTGTACTTTCTTGCTTCTCTTGCAATTTTCCCAAAAATTGTTCTGTTAGAAACTTCTTTGTTCAAAAAATTATGGGCTTCTTCTATGCATATAACCAATGAAACAGGATCGTCTGAAGGATTGTCTGTATTTATTGAATCAACATAGTTATCTTTCATTTTTTGCCACTCTCTATGAATTCTTCTTGTAAGCATGTTGGCAAGAAGAATATAGGATAATTGATCTTTGGGAAAATCTAAAATGACAGTGTTTCCTAGTCTTAATTGCTCTATCAAACTTTGAATTACATTTGTTTCAGTTTTTCCTGGAGTTAAGAATTGCAATCTTGTAATTCTTGCAAATCTTCTTTTAATAGCATCGATTGTTGCGTCAGCTATATGAGATGTTCGTTTGAGTATTTCCATTTCATCAGAATCATTTTCTAATTGTTGAAAATGATCAATCCAGTCACCGTTATTTTCGTATCTAAATTGATCATATATTTGATAAATCCCTTCTATTTGATTTGTATTCAGATCAAGTTCTGTTGCTGAAGTTACAATATCAGTTGCAGTTAACTGAGATCTAGGAATGCTTAAGTATACAGCTCCGAATTTTTTGTTTTTTGCTTTTGATTCGTTAATCGTATAATTAAAGACTTTTTGACCAAACAATTGAGCAAGTCCTTTCACGGTTGTTCCGTTTTCACTTGCTGATTCGTATCCATATTCTCCTGCGTAATCAAATACCAAAGATGCAGTTTTACTTTTTTGTATCATTCCTGATAAAAGAATTCTTGTAAGAAATGATTTACCTGAACCGGATTTGCCAAATATAGCACTGCTTCTTCTAACTAACATTTCCATATCTAGATTAATTTGTGTATCCAGGTCCATAGGAGATCCAACATTGAATCCAACCCCGTCTTTTGTGTAAAAGATTTGATTGTAATCTGCTTCTGTTGGCTTATATACTGGCGAAAAATGAGGTGGAATAGTGTTAGCTCCTGGTAATTCTTCTGGTTCAGAATCTACTCCAAGAGGAACATCTTTTTTTAGTAATAATCTGGGGATTACTTCTATCATTCCATAAGCAGCGTTATCTCTAAGAGAATTGAAAATTGTTTCATTATGCATATGTATTGGTAATTGTTCGATTTTTTGATCAGTAGAGGTTAATTTAATATCTGCTACCTCGCACATAAATCTATTGTTATTAGTATCAATAACTATGTGTGAACCAATAGCTACAGATTCCATATCGTTTTGGGAATTTAATTTGATATTTATTCCCTGATTAAATGTTCCAGATACTACAATTCCGATATTTTTTTTGGTACTCAATTTAAATCCTCCTCAATGTGTAGGTTATTTATGATGTTTGTGATTCTCTGAATCTGATCAGGCAAAGCTTGTGCCAAAAGGTTTGTAAATCTAATCATTTCATCTTTGTCTGTCTTTTTATAATTAAGATATTTATTTATTGTTAGCGTAATTACATCATCTTTTAAATCCATATTTGAGTTAACAATAAATTTTATTAGGTTTGAATCAGAGAATAAAGTTGTAAGCTCATCTTCCGTAACGGAATGAATAAAACCAAAAATTTTAGGGGGAGTAGGGGGTATTGATATTGAAAATTTATTGTAACTTTTATATCCCATGAATGTTATATTAAATTCTGTTTTCATAAGATGCTCAATTTCAGGGTTTTCGGTGTATATGTCTGTAACATTTTCAAACCCAGGACCCTTGGGATTTGGCCTTCTTCCTGAATCAATACTGGTTGTAGATATGTTTGTTACAACTCCAAATATTTCCTCGTTATTGTCATCTGTACATTTAACAATATCACCAATAGGAGGACATCCGTACAGTTCATATGACTGTGCTATGCAATACCTGCTAGATACTTCAATTATTTCTCCAATTATTTTTCCGTTTTTCATATTTTTTACCTTTAATTAAATATTTCTTGTTTGTTTAGATTGTTGTTTCTGAGAAGTTGTGTAATTTATATTTAAAAAATTCAACTCTTTTTCAATCAGGGTATTTAAAGCTGCTCTGTCTGATTGCGATATAACTGCATGCTCGTGACTTTCAATTAGTATTTTTGGATATCCTTTACCTTTTTCAACCTGCGAAATGATTATAGGAAGAATTTTGTTCATTACTTCATTATTAATGGATCCATTTAAAAATTCTATTTTTGATAGTTCTTTATAATTTTTTATGAAAGAGAACGATACTGGTTTTAATTCACTTATTTCTTCTTCAGGAATTTCAGTAAATATATCTGACCTTTCATTTATATTTAACAAATTTTCAAACACTCCAGAATCATTTAATTCAGCTGCGTATTTACCTTTCAATTTAGATGAAATATGTACCGAATTAGGATTACTATTGTATGAAATTATGTAAGTATTATTTTTTGATAAATTAATTATTTTCCTAGCTATTTCATCTAATCTTTTATAAAGAAATTGCTTGAAAGCTATATTCGTTATATGAGATAAGGCAAAATTTGGATACAGATTCCCATCTACAAAACCAATTTTAATATTAGGACTTTTGCTTTGACTCATTTTTTCAATTAGAAACTCTAGTTCCAGTACATGTCGAAGTGCACTCATAGCATTTATGTCTGATAATAATTTACTGTCTACTTCTGGAATATCTTTGTTATTCGGATAAAATGTAAGTGATTCATCAAATTCTGCAGAAGGATTTTCTCCATAATTTATATTTATAAACCCAATATTTATTGCAGAAAATTCAAGAGGTAAATCACGATCAGCTTCTACACTAGATCCGTCAGCACCAAACACAGAAATATTTTTTTCCACAACCCCTGCAGGTATATTTCCATTTAAACTAGCATATGTAGCTTGTTCGTTATTTCCGTCTTTGATGTTCTCAAGAATTGATTTTGAATTTGTATTTATTTCATTTTTCAAAGAACCAGCAACATTATTTTTCATAGACATTTCCTGTTGCAGTTGCTTTGCAAGTCCTGATATATATTTAACTGTCTTTTCTATTTTCATAATATCTTTTTTATCTTAGAACATATGTTCGTTTTATTCAATTAGTTAATTTTTTAAATTTTGAAATAAATTTACCATCATTTCAAAATTTAATTTCCCTGTATTAACATTTCTGGGACTTGGGTGATAGCAACCGATCAAGTTTATTCCATTAGACATTTTGTATGATTTTCCATGTCCGAAAGGGAAGTCTTTTGTTTTCAAATCATTGAATTGCTTAAAGTATTTCAGTGTCCCGTCAAATGCTATTTTCCCTAGTGCTACTATTGTTTTAAGATTTTCTAGTAATTTCATTTCCTGATTAAAGTAAACAAAACAAGTTTTAAGTTCAGACGCTGTAGGTTTATCTTGTGGTGGAACACATTTGAGCATTGCTGTCATATATGCATTGTTAAGTATTAATCCATCATCTCGATAATCAGAATTGACCTGGTTAGCCAATCCTGTATGATGCATACATTTCATCAAAAAATCGGCTGATTTATCTCCAGTAAAAACTCTTCCAGTTCTGTTACCACCATGAGCAGCAGGCGCTAGTCCTACAAATAATATTTCTGCATTTATATCACCATATCCGGGAATAGGTTTCCCCCAGTATTCTTCATTCTTATATTGTTTTCGTTTTTCGGTAGCAATTTTTTCTCTGAAAGTGACTAGCCTGGTACATTTTGTGCAGGTGATCATTTCTGAGTGGAATTTATCAAAAGATTTTTGTATTGTCATTTTACGGATCCTTTTGAATTGGTGGAACTATAGTTTTTCTATGTTCCATGTCCTTAATGAACAATTTGTCTGCGCCTTCTTTTTTAGCTATATCTATTGGTAAGTCATCAAATTTTATTCCTCTTCTGCTATATTCAAAGAGTAGATAATTGTGATATTCGTATCTGTCCCATGATATCGTTTCATCATTTCCTATGTCCCAATCTCCTAATTTTGAACGCTTAGAAAATTCTTTTTGCGGTTCGTTAAATCCATGTTTCTCCCAATCTTGGTGAGTTAAATAGGTATCTATTAACATTTCTTCTATAAAAAACTCTTGGTGTATTGAGTGGTCCCAAGGGGGCATTGTAATAAATTCACTTGAACTATAGTTATATACGATTATTTCTTGTTCTTCTCTATCATTTAAATATGCTACAGCCTTTGGTTTGTCTCCTTTTTTTGCAGGATACGGGGTATTTTTATGTACTTCTAATTCCAATACTTTAGATTTTTTATTTTTAGCGAATCTTGTAGAAAACCATTTTGCTTTTTCTTCTGACAAAGTCCACGACAACCCTTCGTCATAAGCAATATTTTCCGTGTCAGTTTCGGTAATTCCTCTGTAGACTGTAAACTTGTCAGGTAGGTTGTTGAATACTTCTAATTCTTCATTACTCATCATGAAATACATATCACTGTCTCTACATATAATAGCCGGATCTTCTTCTGCATAGTAAGGACTGGGCCTCATAAATGTATAAAAAGAGTCAAGAATGTGCTTGGAAGGTGATTCAGTCATTTGCCAAATATTAGCTATCATTGAATACCAATGAGCATTTGTGATTTCTTCAATTCCAAACCTTTTTAAATTGTAATAATCTACAATTTCTTTAGATACTGTTTTGTCATCTACATATAATTTGTATATATGGAACCAGTCCTTAGGATAAGCAAGTTTACCGTCAAATATAGTTAAAGCAAGTTGAGATCCTTGTGCGTATATTTTCTTTCTTTTTTTTAAATCCATCGAGCTCAATAGTTTTAATTTAATAGTAGTAGGTGTGATTTTTAAGCTTTTTTACTTAAGTATACAATACCGATTATAAGGATTAAAAAGAAGATTGATATGAAAGACATGCTTTCATCAAGAAATACTACTGAGAAGAAGAAGGTAAAAAACGGTCTGAAAAGGTCAGTTTGGCTGACTCGCGCTACACCACCTTTTCCAAGACCTTCATAAAAGAAAAAGAATCCGATTAGGTTGTTAAACAGGCATAAAAAAGCAAATAAAAATATTGTAGTTATAGAATCACTGGCAACTTGCGTTAAATGGTTAAAATCAAAATTAAGTAAAGTTAACGGGAAAACTATTGGAAGACTAATAACAAGAGCCCAACAAATTACTTTCCATCCACTCATTGTCTTCCCGAGTATTCCTCCTTGAGAATAACCCATACCACCTATCACTACACAACCAAGTAGAGCAAAATCTCCAAAACCGATATCTGTAATTGATGACTCATTAGTGAGAATTCTGAATATTGTCACAGTAATAAATCCAATTATAGCTATTATCCAAAATCTATTTGATGGTTTTTCGTCTGATAAAATACCTGCGAATATAGCAACTGATAACGGGACGGCAGCTAATACAATTCCTCCATTCCCTGCAGGTATTGTTTGCATAGCTACAGCAGTGAATATTGGAAATGCAAATACAACTCCAATTGCTGTAATTATTAATTTATTTATATCAGATCGGGTAGGGAGGTTTTCTTTTTTGAATTGACCTTTTATTAGAAGAATAAATACTGATGCTATACCAGCCAAAAATCCTCTTCCAAAACCAATTTCTAATGATGAAAATTCTGCTTGCGTAAGATGCCGGGTTATCGGAAGAGTAAGTGCAAAAATTAGTACTCCAATAAATCCTAATAGAAAGGCATAATTTTCTCTTGTGAAGTACTTTTGCATTTGTTTGGGAAATAAGAATATAATTAATCTGAATTATGTTAACACATCAAAGGATACAATGATATGAGTACTATATTTAGCAACATACCTGAAGACAAATGGATTATGAATAACGATAAAGCTTTTGCTATACTTGATATTTATCCTGCCTCAGATGGTCATACTTTAGTTATTCCAAAAAGAGAAATAGAGACATTCTTTGAATTGTCTGATGAAGAACTTGTAGCAATTAAAGAGTTAATAGTTAGTAGAAAAGAAGAAATTATTCAGGAAGATTCTACTGTTGAAGGTTTTAATATATTCATTAATAACGGAAAAGTTGCAGGTCAAACCGTATTCCATCTTCATTTTCATTTGATACCCAGAAGGCAAGGAGATAATGCGTGGGAAAATTATTTCCAAAATTTACGAAGAGCCTAAGAGTATTTTTTATTGGCTCCGCAGGTTGGATTCGAACCAACGACCGATCGGTTAACAGCCGATTGCTCTACCACTGAGCTACTGCGGAAAGTTGAAAGTAAAAAAATTATAACACTAAAGAAAAATAATGTGAATTATGAAGACGTTGTTTTAGATTTACTTTTTGTGTTTTGTTTTTTAAAATCTAATTTTCCACTCTTTACATTAATTTTCAATGAATCATTTTTTGATATTTCTTTAGAAATAATCATGGATGATATTTCATTTTCTATTTTTCTTTGAATCAATCTTTTTAGAGGTCTTGCTCCAAATTCTTCATCATAACCTTCATTGATCAGTAATTCCTTAGCTTTTTCAGAAAGATCAATTTGTATATTTTTTTCATCTAGCCTAATTTGGATGTCTTTGATAATTATGTCTGTAATAAGCTTTAATTCATCTTTGTTAAGTTTTTCAAAGACAATAATTTCGTCAATCCTGTTAATGAATTCGGGTCTAAATGAATTTTTCAGTGCTTTATCTATTGATGATCTTTGTTTAACAGCTTCTTTATCACTTAGATTTTGAACAAAACCAAAATTATTAGTTATATTATCTGCAGTAATTAAATTACTAGTCATTATAATTATTGTATTAGTGAAATCTACCGTTCTCCCATGCCCGTCAGTCAATCGACCATCATCAAGTATTTGAAGTAATATATTAAATATATCTGGGTGAGCTTTTTCAATTTCATCAAAAAGTATTACCCTGTATGGCCTTCTTCTTACACTTTCAGTTAATTGTCCTCCTTCGTCAAATCCTACATATCCTGGAGGAGAACCTATCAGTCGTGATACGCTATGTTTTTCTATATATTCAGACATATCTACTCTAATCATGTTTGATTCATCATCAAACATAAATTCTGACAAAGCTTTTGCTAATTCAGTTTTCCCTACTCCGGTAGGTCCCATGAATAGAAAACTCCCTATGGGTTTTGAAGGATCTTTTAAACCAGCCCTTGACCTTCTTAAGGCGTCGGATATTGATTTTACAGCGTTATTTTGCCCTATTACTCTTTTATGTAGATGTTGTTCTATTTCCATAAGTTTTTTAGATTCGTCATTTAAAAGATTATTAACAGGAATTCCTGTCCACAATGAAACAGTGGTAGCTATATCTTCTGGCTTTAGGATTATTTTTTTTGTTTCTTTAGATTCTAGTTTTACATCCTTAAGTTCTTGTTCAATTTTTTTCCTTTTTTCTTTTAACTCATCGGCAAGTTTATAATCTTCTGATTTAGATGCTTCATATTCTTGTTGTTTTAGATCCGAAACCTCTTGTTGTTTTTCTGATATATCTAAGTTTATATCGTCTTCTTTATTTTCAATTCTTAATCTTGCAGATGTTTCGTCAATTAGATCAACGGCTTTGTCAGGTAAAAGTCTACCACTTATATACCTTTGACCTAATTTTACTGCAGCATTTAAAGAATTATTTTCTATTTTCACATTATGATGTTCTTCAAGTCTGGGTTTTAAAGAAGCCAACATTTCCACGGCTAATTCGTTAGGTGGTTCATTGATAATTACTGGTTGAAATCTTCTCTCAAGTGCTCCGTCTTTTTCAATGTATTTTTTGTATTCAGCCTCTGTTGTTGCTCCCATGCATTGTAATTCACCTCTTGATAGAGCTGGTTTCATCAAATTACTTGCATCTATAGCTCCTTCTGCAGATCCCGCACCTACTACAGTGTGTAACTCGTCTATGAATAAAATCACTTCCCCGTTAGACGATTTGATTTCATCCATTACAGCTTTTAATCTTTCTTCAAATTCGCCCCTAAATTTACTTCCAGCAATTAATGCTCCCATATCAAGAGCTAATATTTTTTTGTTTTTTAGAACTTTAGGAACATCATTTTTTACTATTTTTTGTGCCAAGGCTTCAGCTATTGCTGTTTTACCTACACCAGGACCACCAATTAAAACAGGGTTATTTTTAGTTCTTCTGATAAGTGTTTGAATTACCCTGGAAATTTCATTCTCTCTGCCTGTTACAGGATCTAACTTACCTCTTGAAGCTAAATTTGTGAGGTCAGTTGTATACCTTCCCAGAGATTGATACTTCTGTTCGGCGTTTTCATCTTGTACTCTGTGACCTCCACGAATTTTCTGTAAAGCTCTGTATACTTTTTCGATTTCTATATTAAATTCTCTAAATAATCGGACTACTAATCCTTGTTGTTCTTGGCATAGCCCAATTAGAAAATGCTCTGTACTGATGAAATCATCTTGCAATCTTTTACTTTCAGATTTAGATCTTTCTAATAAAGCTTCTAGTCTTGGAGAAGCATAAACCTGAGATGAAGGATATCTCATACCAATAGTGGCTTCCATGGCAGATACCAACCTGTTTCTTAATGATTTGCTTGCTGTGTTTAATTCTTGAAATATTAACATAGGAACACCTTTTTCATGTTCTAGTAATGCCAGAAGTATGTGTTCAGGGTCCCATTGACTATGTTTATATTTCCACATAAGCTCCTGAGACAGATGTAAAACTGCCTGAGCTTCTTTAGTAAAGTCTGATTCTTTGAAAACCATTAATATCCTCTAATTTTTAATATAAAAGTTATTATAAAAAGAATACGTTATTATGACTCTTTTGTCAATATCTTTCTTGATACAAAGTGACTCAAGGTTACATTTGTTATTAATATTTTATAGAATAGAAATATGATTATTGATTTACATTGCCACTCAGTACATTCTGATGATTCATTATTATCTTTTGAAGAAATTGCACGACAATCTAAAGAAAGAGGTATAGATGGAGTATGTATAACTGATCACGAAACATTTATTGATAGTAATGCGCTAGAGGAACTAGAGTCGATATCAAACAAAATTAATATTCGAATATTCGAAGGTGCAGAAATTAACACGGATGTTGGGCATATAATTACTTTTGGAATTAAAGAATATAAATTTGGAATGCATAATTTAAAATTTCTTTACGAACAAGTTGCAATAAACAAAGGAGCAATGATTTGGGCTCATCCATATAGAAGAATAATTAATGATAATGAAACTATGACCCCGGAAGAATTCCAAAAAAGACTTGATCAAACCGCTAAATCAGAGATATTTAAATATGTTGATGCAATTGAAGTAAACAACGGAAGAGGTAGCGATTTTCAAAATCATTTTTCAAAAAAATTAGCACAATTAACTAGATCTAAAATGACAGGTGCAAGTGATTGTCATCTTACTAAGGATATTGGAACTTGGGCAACAGAATTTGAAACAGATGATATTGATAATACAATTCAATTGATTTATGAAATTAAAAAAGGAAAATATAAACCTTTGAAAATTAATTAGTTTTGTATATATTCTCTGAAGCTGTCTGAATAAACAAATAACGCTGGAGTTCCACCTGTGTGTATAAATACTACGGCTTTAGATTTATCAAAATATCCTTTTTTAATAAGATCTACCATTCCAGCAAATGCTTTTCCTGAATATACAGGATCAAGAATAATTCCTTCTTTTCTTGCTAATAATTTTACTGCTTCTATCATTTCTTCTGAAGGAATCCCGTATCCTTCACCAATGTAGTTATCATTAAATATGATATCTTTTTCCTCGTATGATAAGCCTAATTCATAGTAATCAGATGTTTGATTGCACAGGTCTTTTAATTTTGGAATTACTATTGTGGCATCAGAGCTAATTGCCATGCCCACTGTCTGAATTCCAGATTTTTCTACATCTGCTCCAAGTATCATTCCTGTTTGAGTTCCTCCACTTCCAGAAGCCGCTACCATACTACCTATTTCTATTCCCATTTCATTTGCTTGAGCTATTAATTCCATTGTCATAGAAATATATCCCAGGCTACCTATTGAGTTACTTCCTCCTACAGGAATGTAGTAAGGATTTTTACCTTTAGTTTTAAGATCAGCCATTAAATTTTCTATGGTTTCTTCCATAGATAGCTTGCCTCCTTGATCTAAGGCTTCATTATCTTCTTCAAGAAGTACTAATTTTGCTCCTAATAATTCATCTAAAAACAAATTTCCATTATATTCTTTAGACCAAGATGGTTTTGCAACGATTATACATTCCATCCCAAATTTAGTAGCTGCGGCAGCTGTCTGCCTGCAATGATTTGACTGAACAGCACCAGCAGTTATAATAACATCAGCTTTATTTTTCAAAGCATCTCCTATCAAAAATTCAAGTTTCCGTGATTTATTTCCACCAAATGCTAATCCTGTACAATCATCTCGCTTTATATATATATCCGGCCCATCCAAATGTTGAGTTAAGTTCTCTAAATACTCTAATGGTGTAGGTGAGTGAATCAGTTTGACTCTTGGGTATTTTGATAATTGCATTTTTCCGCCTTTATATTGTTTTTGTGAATTTAGAAGTTAGTGAATAAATAATATTTTCATCATTAATTGACTCTGTTTTAAACCTTAAATCTTCTTCTAGTAATATAGTACTAAGATTTTTGATTCTTTCAATACTTATTTGTTTTGACATTGTTATGGATTTATTTAACACGAAAGACGGCAATTTGAGTCTTTGATTAATTTTATTAATTGTTTGGCCATTATCCAATCCACTTTTAATAGCTGCAAGAATTTTTAATTGCCTTGTTATCATTGAAACTAAATAAGGGAATCCGGATCCTGAAGAAATAAAATTTCTAATTTGAAAATACAAACGATGTTCATTTTGCATAATCAAATCATCTACAAGGTTGAAAATTTTAAATTGGTGGGAATTACTGCTTGTATGTTTTTTTACATCATCAATGTTTATATTTGATTTTTTGTCTGATAAAAGTGAAAGTTTGAAAATCTCATTACTAAGGCTAAGACTATCAAAATCATTAATTTCAGACATATATTTTGCTGCTGTATATTCCAAATTCAAATTATGATTATTTGCAATTTTTTGAATCCATGATATTTCTTCATTGGGATTTATTGGGTTGTCAAATTTTTTAATTTCAAATTGTTTAAATATGTATGTTTTTTGAAATGATTTACTTGGATTTCCATCTATATCTACAATAATATTATTTTTTGGATTATTGTATGAAGCAATTAATTGATCAAGTTTTTTAGTCTCTTCTGAACTTTTGATTTTATCTAAAGTTCTTATAACAATATTTTTTTCTTTTTGAAACATATCAAATGATCCGATTTCATTTGATAATTTTTGATAATCAATATCTTCTAGAAAATACAAAGAATAATCTAATTCGTTTTTTTCAGATAATAATTGTTTTCTATAAATGCTTTTATCGTAAAGATTTTCACCAAAAATCAGCAAGTTCATTATAAGCTCTCCAAGTAAAATTAATGTATACTATTTATAAGGAGAAATCTATATGTTTTTATTTAGATTGATTAATTCAATAAATTTAATTTGGAAATTGATTACTGATAAAAGAGTTCCATTTTTTATAAGAATGGCTTTACCTCTTGCGTTAATCTATACTATTTCTCCTGTCGACTTTCTGCCAGATTTAATCCCATTTGCAGGACGAATTGACGATATAGTTGCTATAGCAATAGGATTAATGGTTTTATTAAGATTAGCCCCAAAAAAAATTGTCAATGAACATAAAAAAGATCAAGCTGATGTTATAGATGGAAAATTTCGTGAGGATGACAACAAAAAATCTGACAAACAAAAAGATTCAAAATAATTTTTCAGAATTTGAAAGTATCTATGTTCACATCCCTTTTTGTGAAATTAAGTGCCCATATTGTGATTTTAATGCCTATTCGAAAATTGACAATCTTACAGAATCTTTGATTGCAGCAATCAAATCAGAAATACATTTTTGGTCTGTTAAATTCCCTTCAATGAAAATTAAATCAATTTATTTTGGAGGAGGTACGCCATCGTGGATAGATTCTATTTACATATATGAAATAGTGACTGATTTGAAAAAACATTTTGAATTCAATGAAAATATTGAAATAACTATAGAATGCAATCCAATTGATTTATTAGACACGAAAATTTCTGATTATAAGAGTGCAGGAATTAATAGATATAGCGTAGGAATACAAAGTCTAAATAACAAAATTTTGAAATTTATTGGAAGAAATCATAATAGAGAACAAGCTTTAAAAGGCATCAATAATTTATTAAAGAACAACATCAATAATTTTAGTGTAGATATAATGTACGGAATCCCCAGGCAATCTTATTTAGATATTAAAGATACAGTTAATGAATTATTAAAGTTTAATCCTACTCATTTTTCAGCTTATTCATTTACGATTGAGCCAAACACACCTTTTGAAAAATACGTTAGAGAGCGAAAGATTAATGAATTAAATGAAGATGAATATATGAAAATTTTCTATCAACTATATGATATTTTAGAAGAAAATGATTATTTTAATTATGAAATATCTAATTGGGCAAAGCCAAATTATGAAAGCATTCATAATTTGAATTATTGGGATAATAACAAATTTTTAGGTATAGGACCTGGAGCTCATTCTTATATTAATAATTACAGATTTCACAACGAAAAATCACCAAAAAAATACATTGCCAAAATAGATGATATTAAATCAAATCCAAGTTCGATTTCATTTTTTGATATTTTAAAAAATAATGATTTTATTTTAGATTCAGAAAAAATAGATATTGATACTCAAATTCGGGAATACATGATTTTTTCATTGAGAAAAAATGAAGGATTAAGTTATTCAGAATTTCAAAAAGAATTTATGAAATCTCTAGATTCTTATTTAACACCAAAATTTGAAGATTTTATAAATTTAGGAATATTAGAATTGAACGAGAATATTTTCAGATTTACAAACAAAGGTAAATTGTTAAGTAATGAAGTGTTTAGAGAAATTTTATATCCGGAGAAAATGTAATGTATGTAATCGGTACAGCAGGACATGTTGATCATGGTAAATCTACTTTGATTAAAAATTTAACTAATATTGATCCTGATAGATTAATAGAAGAGAAGAAAAGAAAAATGACAATTGAACTTGGGTTTGCATGGTTCAATGATTCCAATAATACTATTGGAATCATTGATGTTCCAGGTCATGAAGAATTAGTTGATAATATGATTAAAGGAGTATTTGGAATTGATATGGCATTACTTGTTATCTCAGCTTCAGAATCTGTTAAGGAACAAACTATAGAACATCTTGAAATACTGAGAATATCAAATATTAAAAAAATTCTTGTTGTTTTAACAAAAAAAGATTTAGTTTCAAAAGAAATATTAGATAAACATATTAAAGAATCTCAATCATTAATAAAAAGAAATGGATTCGATGATGCAAGTATTATTTGTGTTAACTCACATGATTTAGATGATATAGAGAAATTAAGAAAGTTAATTAATAAAGAATTGGCAACTTTATCACCTGAAGATCAGAATGATTATTCAAGAATGTATGTAGACCGTGTATTCCATAAAAAAGGTCATGGCACAATTGTTACTGGAACTTTGATTAATGGATATTTTAAACTGAATCAAGATATTTACATTGATGGTTTATATAAATCTAAAATAAGGTCAATGGAATCTTATGAAAATTCAATTGATATAGCTAAATCAAAAGTACGTTTAGCTATAAATCTTTCTAATGTGAATCATTCTGATATTAGCAGAGGTTCTATATTAACTAATACCGATAAAAATGTATTAGAAAAATCTGTTATTGCAAAAATTAAATTAGTAGATTCATACACTAAAAGTTTAAAACATAATTCAGTTGTTGAAGTTTATATTGGGTCCAGCCAGACAAAAGGCAGATTGATATTTTATAAGTCTAAAGTATTAAAAAATCCGGATGAAATTTATGTATTAATAAAATTTCATGACAAAATTCATTACAGAATACTAGATCGTCTTATATTGCGTTCCTCAGGAACTACAATAGCAGGAGGAAAAATATTGTCGCCTGGACAATCTGTCAATTTGTTTAAATCCGAAACATATTTTCAATATCTAGAATATATGTCTGAAAATAGAATTGAGGATTCAATTATACAATTATTAATGATAAAAAATATTTTAGATTTGAATACTTTAAAAAATTATTTAAGTTTAAATAATGTTTGTTTAAAAAAAATAATTAATTCCATAAAAGACAAACTGATTATTATCAAGCATGGCAATTCAGATTATAAATTGCTTGATAAAAATTGGCATAAACAAAAATTGAAATCATTAATGCAAATATTAAAAGATCATAAATTAAAATATCCACTCAGATCAGGTATGAATAAAAATGAAGTTAGTCAAAAACTCTATCCTCAACTAGACATCAGGACGTCTGATTTGTTAATTGAAAATTTGTTACAAACAAAATATATAGAAAAACACAATGATATTTTAATGATTTCTGAAGAAGAGCAAAATATTTTACCAAATGAAATCAAGCTTGTAATAGATCATATCCAAAATTCAAAAGATATAATTATTGAACAAAATTTGTATGACAGAGAAACGTTGGCTTTTCTAATTAAGAATTTATACATTATAAATTTATCTCGTACAGTTTATGTTAATCGTCAATGGTTTGAAAAATCTAAAGAAATTATATTGAAACATTTTAATCATAATGACAAACTTGATATACAAACAACAAAAAAATTATTAAATACTTCTAGAAAATTAACTGTAGCTTTTCTTGAAAAATTAGATTCTGATAATATTACTAGAAGAGTAGATAATCAAAGAATTTTAATTAAATGATTACAGATCAAAATAATACAATAAAATTTAACTTTTTATCTGATTTGATTTCGGTGTCAACTTTTTCCTCTTTTTTGAGAAATTTGCAAGTTGCATTACGTTCTTTAGGTAAAGAAATTCCTGAAACAAATATCGATTTTTCTCGTTCAAATGCACCATCTTTATATATTAGTAAAATGAATACTCCCCAAGTACATGAGATTGAAATTAAATTCAGTTACCAAAATGAAGATTATGACTCTAATAAGTCAAGTCAGATATTTAATTCTTTTTTGAGTAAAACATTTGAATCATGTGAAAACTCAGGACAAAGAAGTTTATGGGGATCTGATGTGATTAAAACCAAAACTCAAGATAAATCTAATTTAAAACCAGATTCTACTGAAGCTAGAATTGTTGAATTTGTTGATCATCTAAAACGTATGGGCGATAGCGATATGATTATAAATGATAAAAAACTTAGTATTAGAAATAAATTTGCTTCATTAAGTTAAGAAATCTTGAGTCTTTTTATTTAATTCTTTTATATGATTTGGAGTTGTACCACAACAACCACCAATAATTGTTGCTCCATTTTCCATCCACTTATAAGCTTCATCAGCATATTCCCACTCATTAATACTAGTGCTATTAGCTCTTTGCGAGTTCATTGGATCTTTATCAACTGAATTTGTATTATTTGTTGATACAACTTTCGATGAATTTGCATATCCGCCAATAGGTTTATCAGTCAGGGTTTTTAGTATTTTCATACCATCAGTAATGAAATTTGCTCCACAACAATTCAGTAGATAAGCATCAGGTTCTAAATTTTTAATTTTATTAAAAGCTTGCTCTATAGTTTCACCACTTGGCAAAGTATTAGATCTACTTCCTTGCAATGTCCAACTTACCCATGTTTCTAAATTGGTTTCTAAACCAGCTTTTACAGCAGTATTTGCTTCAATACTACTAGACATTGTTTCACATAGTATTATGTCTACTTTATTTTTAAGAACACCAGCAATCACTCTATAATTATCAAGCATATCTTTTTCATTAATTACCAAATCGGACATGTAACTTGTTTCTAAAGGAGGAAGTGATCCTATTATTTTCACATCTTTATTTGATCTTTTTTTTGCACTTATTGCTAAATCAATTGCTAAAGATGTAAGTTCAATCAATCTGTTTTCAATTTTGGCTCTGGATAAAATTGGCTGTGTAAGTGCATAATTATTTATAGTTATATACCTTGCACCAGAATGTATATAATCGTAATGAATTTGTTCTACTACTTCGGGGTTATCAATCAAAGATTGAGCTGACCATATTGAATCTACATGATAAGGAACTTCGTAACCTCTTCTTCTTATTTCAGCTCCAGTACCACCATCTAAAATTTTTACTTTACTCATAATAATTTTTTTGAATTATTTAATAATTATATCAAGACCTTCAAGTGCATATAATTTAATTGGTTTTTATACTTTAATTATAATTCATTTATTTTTAAACTCTTCGTGTCAATTAATGACTTTAGAGCATTTAGGTCGTTAAATTATGTTGCACTCCACTAAGAAAGTTAACAATTTTACCAAATTAGGTATAAATAAAAAAACTATTACTAGTTTGAACTATTTAGATTTCATTTATCCTACTCCGATACAAAAAAAAGTTATACCTAAAGCTCTTGATGGTGAAAATATCATCGGAATAGCTCAAACAGGTACAGGGAAAACCTTAGCTTATGGGTTGCCTATGATTGAAAATATTATGAAAAATAATGGAAGAGGGCTTGTTGTAGTCCCAACAAGAGAGTTAGCAACTCAGGTTGGAGATTCGTTAAAACAAGCAGGCAAATCATGGGGTTTGAAATGCACTATTATCATTGGTGGGGTATCCCAAAAAAAACAAGTAATAAATTTAAAAAAAAATCCACATATCGTTATTGCAACTCCTGGAAGATTGCTTGATTTAGTTAATCAAAGGGAATTTGATTTAAATCAAGTTTCGATTTTAACATTAGATGAAGCTGATAGAATGTTAGACGAAGGATTTTTACCTGAAATAACAAAAATATTAGAAAGATCTAAATCTGTGAAACAAAAACTTTTGTTTTCTGCCACTATGCCAAAATCTATTTCTATCTTAATTAACAAATTTATTTCCAATTCTGTAAAAATAGAAATTTCTCCACAAGGAACAACCCCTGAGAAATTAGATCATGAAGTTTTTTTTATTGCTAAAAACAATAGAGTGCAATTACTAAGATCAATATTAGAACAGTACAATAATGATTCTGTATTAGTATTTACCAGGACTAAATATGGTGCAAAAAAACTTGCAAAAGATATAAGAAATATGGGTCATACAGCAGCTGAAATTCACTCTAATAGAACACAAGCTCAGAGAAAAACAGCATTAAAAGGATTTGCAGATTGGAAATTTAGAATATTAGTAGCTACAGATATTGCATCGCGAGGTATTGATGTTGCCAATATTGGCCTTGTAGTTAATTTTGATTTGCCAGATCAATTAGATGATTATGTTCACAGAGTTGGAAGGACAGGAAGAGCAGGCAAAGATGGGAAAGCAATATCTTTTGTTTTACCTCCTCAAAGATCTAGTATTAAAAAAATCGAAAAATTGATTGGCACAACCCTTACTATTTCTCATTCTAAATATTCTTTGGATGATAAAATGGATGATTTAAACCAATTTGGTAGAAAAAAAAGAAACAAAAGAAAGTTTCATTCTAAAAAGAGATATTATAAGAAATAATAGAGATTAGATAATGGAAATTTAATCCATTATTGTTCCTCCGTTAATATTTAGTGATTGTCCTGTGATATTCAAAGAATTATCAGATGCAAAAAATGCTACTCCGTTACCTATATCTTCTGCTGTTTGTTCTCTTTGAAGAGGGCAGTTTTCAGATATAAATTGCAGGAAAAATTCTCTTGGAGATAAGTGACTTTTAGTTTTGTCATTTTTTATTGTATTTAATGCATTTTGTTCCCACATAGGTGTCCAAATACTTCCTGGGCAAATAACATTTACATTTATATTGTTTTTTGCCCATTTTGCTGCATAGGATTGTGTTAAATTAATCACAGCAGCTTTTGAAGCAGAATATGCAGGATTTCCTGGATTGGGATATTTACCCCCATGAGATGAAATATTAATAATTTTTCCATAATTGTTTTTTATCATTTTTTTTGCAACTTCCTCAGATACAATAGCTGTCCCTTTTACGTTTATTGAATAAGTAGTATCCCAATTTTCTAAATTTGAAATATCTGAATTTTTTATGTTTGTTGATCCTATAACACCTGCTGAATTAACGAGAATATGAATTTGTTTCATTTCTTTTTCAATTAATTCTATAGTTTTTCTTACTTGAGTTTGATTTGTAACATCACATTTGTAAATGGATATATGATTTGCAGTTTTTTCAATTTCATTTTTTGTTTTTTTAAGATTTGAGTAATCTATATCAATTAATGAAATTATTGCTCCCTGATTTGCTAAAATTTTTGCAATGCCTACTCCAAGTCCGCTAGCTCCACCTGTAATAATGACTGATTTGTTTTTTAAATTTTCATAATTTGTTGTCATAATTTATTATAACTATTATTTAATATAGTTTTATAGTATTAATAAATTTAAAATAATATCTATGGAAATACAAACTGTCCAAGATTGGTTAAACAAATTTGAAAAATTGATCTGTGAAAAAAATACAGAAAAAATATTAGATTTATTTTCTGATAGTACTAGTTGGAGAGATCTGATTTCATTTACTTGGAATATAATTACTTTTGAAACCAAGTCAGAAATTAAATCAATGTTAGATAGTGTTTTGCTTGAAATAAATCCTGAAAATTTTCAAATCATTGACATGAAAGTCAAAACTAAATCAAATGAAGCTTGGTTTACGTTTGATACAAAACATGCCAAATGCAAGGGTCATATAAGATTAGAAAATGGAAAAGCTATTACATTCCTTAGTGTAATGAGTGAATTAAAGGGATACGAAGAAAAAAGTGGTTATAACAGAGAATTGGGAACTGAATTTGGTGCTTTTAAAAATAGAAAAAATTGGCTTGAAAAAAAACAATCAGAAATTAATGATTTGAATAAAAATAAAAATCCGTATTGCTTGATTATAGGAGGAGGGCAAGCTGGATTAGCTTTGGCTGCAAGATTAAAACAATTAAATGTACCCACGATTGTAATTGATAAAAATCAAACTCCTGGAGATACATGGAGAAACAGATATCACTCATTGTGTTTGCATGATCCTGTTTGGTACGATCATATGCCGTATATGCAATTCCCTGATCACTGGCCTATATTCTCTCCAAAAGACAAAATAGGTGATTGGTTAGAAATGTATGCAAAAATAATGGAAATTAATTATTGGGGTTTAAGTGAATGTATTAATGCTTCTTTTGATGAACTTAATGAAGAATGGAAAGTATTGGTAGTAAAAAATGGAGAAGAAGTTGAGATTAAAACTAAACATTTAATACTTGCAACAGGAATGTCAGGAATGCCCAATATTCCTAATATAAAAAATTCAGATCTGTTTAAAGGCGATTATGTACATTCTAGTAATTTTACAAGTGGATCTAATTATAAAAATAAAAATTGTGTAGTTGTGGGATCAAATAATTCAGCTCACGATATTGCAGCGGAATTATGGGAACAAGGGGCAAAAAATGTAACTATGATTCAGAGATCTCCCACAACAGTTGCAAGATCTAGCACTTTATTAGATCTTCAAACAAGAGGGAATTTTTCTGAACAAGCGGTTCAATCAGGAATAACAGTAGATATTGCAGATTTAATTGTTGCCTCTAATCCTTATAAAACAGTTCATTTAGATGGACAGAAATCTGTACAACTTTTAAAAAATATTGATAAAGAATTTTATCAAAAACTTGCAAGTAGTGGCTTTTTATTTGACTTTGGTGAAGATGAATCGGGATTATCTATAAAATACCTTAGAAGAGGTTCGGGTTATTACATTGATGTTGGCGGATCAGAACTTATAATAAATGGCGATATAAATTTAGAAAGCCCCGCTGAAATTGATGAATTTACAGAAAAATCAATTTTATTAAATAATGGCAAGGAAATTGATTGTGATTTAGTTGTATTTGCAACAGGTTATGGATCAATGAATCAATGGGCCGCTAAATTGATATCTCAGGAAATTGCAGACAAAGTAGGAAAATGTTGGGGATTAGGTTCTGGTACACGTAAAGATCCTGGCCCATGGGAAGGTGAATTAAGAAATATGTGGAAGCCAACCAATCAAACTTCTCTTTGGTTTCATGGAGGAAATTTAGCTCAAGCAAGGCATTATTCGAAATATTTAGCTCTTCAACTTAAAGCCAGGTATGAAGAATTACCAATAAATATTTACGGAATACCTGTAGTTAACCATTTGAGTTGAGATTAGATTTATGTCATTTGTAAAAGATTGGAACCAAAAAGTAACCACTCATCACAAACAATCTGAGAGTAAAATTATAAATAATACAAATGATGATTTCTGGGAAGATAAGGTTGAAGGATTTGTTCCGCCTGAATTACCTGATTACAATGACCCAACCTTATCTTTTTTACAAACACATTTGACACCTAAATCTTCTGTTTTAGATTTAGGAGGTGGTGCAGGTAGATTGTCAATTCCTTTGGCACAAAAAAATCATATTATTACAATTGTTGATTCGTCTCTGGCTATGATTAATGCTGCAGATTCCCACGTGAAATATCTAAATTTAAATAATGTAACAACCTTTCATTCTCAATGGGAAAATTTTCCAAATAATAAATATGATCACATATTTTCCACGCATGTTCTTTATGGAATTTCAGATATAAGTGAATTTATTTCAAAAATTCATTCTTCTACGATTAATTCTGCAATAATAATAATGTATGACAAATCTCCTCAATCACATTTGGCTGATCTTTGGAATTTGTTTTACTCAGAACAAAGAATAAATTTACCAGGAATGAATGAACTAACTGATGTAATAAAAGAACTCGGTATTAAATATGAATTTTATAATATTGAACAAAATGATTTGCCGGTTTTTGATGATTTTGAATTAATGTTAAAATCAATTACTTCCCAAATGTTTGTTACGCCTACAAATGAAAATTTAAAACACATATCAAAGATTTTGAATGATTATATGAAAAACGAAAATAATCAATTTATTTTTCCTTCAAAATTTATTAGAAAACTGCAAGCAATTATCATAAAGAAGTAGTCACGAATTATATGTATTTTGATTTGAATTCAAGCCTTTTGTCATGAAGAATTTTTTCTGTGTATCCATTTGGCTGATATCTTCCTTTGAACACTAAGTCGCATGCTGCAGAAAATGCGACCCCATCATAATTAGGTGACATATTTATATACCCATCTGATGATTCATTTTGCATATCAACTATTTTTGCCATTTTTTTCATTGTTTCCATCACTTGATTTTCTGAGCAAACCCCATGGTATAGCCAATTACTTATATGTTGACTTGAGATTCTGCATGTAGCTCTGTCTTCCATTAATCCAATATTATTTATGTCAGGGACCTTGGAACACCCAATACCCTGATCTATCCATCTGACAACATATCCAAGTATTCCTTGAGCATTATTATCTAATTCATTTTGAATCTCGTCTGTGCTAAGTGATTTTGGATTTTTCATAATTGGTATAGTTAACAAATCATCAAAATTTATGTTTTTATTATCTTTTAAGATTTGTGTTTGTTGGTTTTTTACAGAAATTTGATGATAATGAATTGCATGTATAGTTGCAGCAGTTGGAGAAGGTACCCAAGCACAACTTGCACCTTCATGGGGATGATTTATTTTGCTTTTGTACATAGCTAACATTTCGTCTGGTTGAGCCCACATCCCTTTACCAATTTGAGCTTTATTCAAAAAACCAGATTCTAGCCCTATAGCAACATTTCGATTTTCATATGTTGAAATCCATTTTTGTTCTTTCATTTTACTTTTTGGTATAAATGCACCAGCTTCCATGCTTGTATGAATTTCATCACCTGTTCGGTCAAGAAATCCTGTATTTATAAAAATTATTCTATTTTTTGCAATTTTTATACATTGCTTGAGATTTAAAGTTGTTCTTCTTTCTTCATCCATTATTCCTATCTTAACTGTGTTAGTTTTAAGTCCTAGATGTTTTTCGATTTCTGAGAATAAATCACATGTAAATTGGACTTCTTTTGAACCATGCATCTTGGGCTTAACTATATATATACTATTTGTAAGTGAATTTCTGAATTTTCCATTTTTCATTAAATCATGCATAGCTATTGTAATAGTAAACATAGCATCTAAAATACCTTCAAAAACTTCATCTCCATTATCATCGATAATTACAGGATTAGTCATTAAGTGTCCTACGTTTCTATTCAACATAAGGCTTCTACCAGGCAGAGAAAAATTCTTTCCTCGAGGGTCATTGTAAATACGATCTGATTTCAATTTTCTTGTAATTTTTTTTTCATTTTTAATGAATGTTTCCTCAATATCGCCTTTCATTAATCCTAACCAATTACGGTACACTAAAACTTTATCATCACTATCTACAGCCGCTACTGAATCTTCGCAATCTTGAATAGTAGTAATTGCAGATTCAACTAGGATATCTTTAATTCCAGCTGGATCTGTTTTCCCTATAGTACTTTTTTTGTCTATCAATATTTCAATATGCAAGTCATTGTTGAGTAATAAAATACTTGTTGGATAATTGGGATTTCCGGTGTAACCAATAAATTGAGATCCGTTTTTTAAAGAAGTTTTATTATTATTATTTAATTTAATATCTAGAACACCATTATTTATTTGAAATGAAATAATTTTAGTGAAATCTCCATTCTTAAGTGGAAATATTTCGTTTAGAAAATTTTTTGCAAATGAAATAACTTTTTCCCCACGAATTGGATTATAAGTCTCTTTTTGATCTGCATTATTTTTTGTTGATATAACATCAGTCCCATATAATGAATCGTAAAGACTTCCCCATCTAGCATTTGCGGCATTTATTGAAAACCTAGCATTTGTTATTGGTACAACTAATTGAGGACCTGAAATTTTTGCGATTTCTTTATCAATATTAGTTGTATTGATTTTGAAAGATTCTACTTCGTTTTCTATATACCCTATTTCTTTTAAAAATTTCTTGTATTTCTTAATATCTGATTTGTTGTGTTTATTGTCTTTATGCCATTTATCAATTTTAAATTGCATATCTTTTCTTTCTGCCAATAAATTTTTATTTTCAGGTGTAAATTTATTCACAATAATACTTAAAGATTTCCAAAAATGGTCAGGAGTTATATTTAATCCGTTTAACATTTCTGTTTTAACAAATTCATTTAGTAAATTTGATACTAGTAAATTATGATGTTTAATTCTACTTTCCATAATTTATTATAATATTTTTAATTTGTATCAGCATTAATTTATTAAAATAATTAATTAAATCTATGGTATATTGGTGAGTAATTATTTTACACATAGTTATCAATATGAAAAAATATTTATTTGTACTCTCCTTAGCGTTAACTATCTCTTGCTCAAATTCAACAACACCTACTGACAATCCATCAGATATTACTACAAAAACTCAAACTCAATATCAACAAAACGAAGCCAAAGCAGAATCTGAAACCAAAGCCAAAGCAGAAGCTGACGCCAAAGCCAAAGCAGAATCTGAAACCAAAGCCAAAGCAGAAGCTGACGCCAAAGCCAA
>CAJWSY010000010.1 GCA_913045935.1 uncultured Chloroflexota bacterium
TAATAAAATGGCAATAATGGCAGCAAAAAATATTATAAATGTTTATCAAAACAAAAATATGATATCTGAAGTTGTAATTGACTAATCAATTAATAATTTACAAGTATTAATGAATAGATTTAACCTACAACTTCCTCAAATACTCTAAGATAATTTAGTCCTAACATTTTCTTTAATTCATCTTCATTGAAACCACGTTCAGCAAGTTTTATGGTTAAATTTGGCCAATCAGTGAAATCATTGTACCCTTCAAGTTTTATATCAGTTGCTGTTGGGCCGTTTACTCTGTGTTTTTCCTGCCAACCTTGCCAAGAAAATTCGCCCGGTTTAGAAAATGGCATTTCAGATGGATATTCAAATAAAGATTCCGTACCTGGGCCAGGTCCCATTTTATCAGTCCCAATACACACATGATCAATTCCCATTACATTAACCAGGTGCTCTATGTGCTCAGCCCAATTATCTAAATTTCCTATATTTGTCCCTTGAATAAATCCAGGAATAATAACAACACCAAAAAATCCGCCATTGTCTGCAATAGCTTTAGCTAATTTATCAGTTTTACCTCTATCATGCTTAAATACAGCCGCGCTAGCAGAATGGGTTATTACAACAGGAGTTTTTGATGTTTCTATAGTATCCCAACCAACTTGTTCGCTACAATGACTAACATCAACCAATATATTTGAATCATTTAATTTACTGACAAGCTCTCGTCCGAAATAAGTTAAACCACTTTGATGATATTCTGTACATCCATCTCCAACTAAATTTCTTAGATTATATGTTAATTGCACTACTCTAAGTCCTAAATTGTAGAAGAAATCTACTTTAGATAAATCAGTACCAAATGGCAAAGTGTCTTGAAAATCAAATATGACTCCGTATTTATTGGTTTCATGTGATTCTCTTATATGCTCTCCTTTAGTAACCAACATTAATTTTTCAGGAATTGAGTTAATTATAGCAATTGCATTAGATATTCCATTTACTGATATATCATAGGCATTTTCTATTCTCGAAGGACCAGCGTAAGTTCCACTTGCTACATTTACTCCTGATTTATCCCACATTTCTATATATTGATTTTTTGCATCCTGACTGTTTTGTATTTCATCTGCCATCATGTTTGATAATAATCCTCTAGCTTCTGCTCTAGTCATTCCTTCTTTAAACCATTCATCGAGAGATTTACGCATATTATCAGTAAACAAAGCTCCTGAAGTAATAGGCGGCTGTTGTGAATCTATTACTAAAGATTCATTATGTAATTGAATAGCTTCTTCTTTGCTTAATGTAGGGTTTGATCTATAAGTCATATTTATCACCTTTATTTAATTTTTTAAAAAATTCGTTATTATAATATTTACCAGTTGAAACTTTTTCATTAATTGATTTGTTTTTAATATAAGTTTCTTGTTTTTTGTGCTCTGTTGACCATTCTAACACTTCATTGATTATAAAATTAGGAACTACCACTACCCCTTCAGAATCACCAATTATTAAATCATCAGGTTTTACTAAAGTTTGACCGCAAGCAATTGGAACATTTGATTCATATGGGTAAACATGAGGTATTCCAACTGATGCTGTTCTTGATCCAGAAAATATACTAAAATCATATTTTGTAACATCTTCCAAATCTCTTATTGCTCCATCAGTTACTAATCCTGCAGCTTTATTAATATGTAAATTTAAAAACTTAACATCACCACCAACACTTGCAAAAGACAAACCCATTGCATCTATAACTAAGACATTTAATTCATTACATGAAGACATTGCTGAAAATTCAGCTGAATTTTCACCACCTGGTAATTCATTAATTAAATCCATTCTTGGTGGTAACATTCTTAAGGTTTTTGCAAAGCCAACCATTGTTCCCTTATTCGTTTGACTATAAACATTGGTCATATAAGATTTTTCGTACCCAGTAACATCATTGTAATTTTCTTTTGATTTTTTTATCAATACAGAACGAATACCACTAAATACTGTAGCTGCATCTAATTGTTTGTATTTAGAAATTATCTCTTGTTTATTCATTTATCTTTCTATAATCGGTAATTTGATATTTGAAGGATAATCTTGTGAAAAATACACTGAGTTATTCGCAACTATTTGTGTTGTATTTAAACCTATAGGTTCACCTGTATTAGGATTGTAATCAAATCTAGGATAATTAGAACTTGATACATCTACCCTAATTCTGTGACCTTTTTTAAATATATTACTAGTTGGATATAAAATAATTGGGATTTCATATATTTTATCTTTTTCCATAAATTCTTCTTTAGTGAATGAATTTCTATATCGCATTCTTATCATTCCGTCAGTTAGGTTTAAAGAAAAACCATCCGGGAAATCTTTAGAAGCTGGATATACATCAATAAGTTTTATAGTAAAATCTGTATCAAGACAATCAGATGATACAAACAATTTAGCTTCAACAGGCCCCGTTACTTCAGTATCTTTGGTTAAAGTATCTGTTTGAAAAGTTAATATATCTAATCTTTCAGACAAATTATTGAAAGGTTCTTTAGTACCAAAAAATCTTTTTTCTTGTTTTTGATTAAATCCACCAGGTTCAACTATATTATATCTACGGGCAGCAGCAGGTATATCATGTGGAGATTTAACTTTAGTGTCAACTGGCCGAAGGCCAGAAAGAGACGAAACATTAGCTCCAATTGTTGGAACAGGATTAGCAGGATCGTATACATAAGTTATTGATTGATTTTTCGATTTAGATTTATTGGGAGATAAAAGGTTTCCTGATTCAAGATAATATTCTTTAAAATTAGTTCCTTTTATTGGCCAAGAATTTTCTTCTCTCCAATAACCACCATGAAAAATTCTTCCCTCTTTAGTTTTATGTCCGTCACCAGATCCCATAACAAAGATTTTAATTGGCTTTGTAAATAAATATTCATTTTGATCTTTATTTTTAAACCAATTATCGTACCATGCTAAATGAAAATCACTGAAACTTCCAATAGATGCATCTTCACCGAATTCCAAATCGCCTGAATATGACAACTCAGGTTGAGATGTACCGTGAGTCCACGGACCTATGATGACTTTGATCTCAGATTTTTTCAAATTACTTAAACCCACGTAATTTTCTAATGTAGCTCTAGTGTATGAATCATACCAGCCACCAACATACATCATTGGTATATCTGGATGCTGATCCCAGTATTCATCTATAGCAAAACCTGGTTGTTTCCAATAATCATCATATTTTGATTTAGTAAGAATATCAAATGCCCATTTTTCATAGCTTGGTACCAAACTAAGAGGAGTTAGACCTTTTTTTATCGGCCAATTTTTAAGTAAATTTTCGAAACTATAATTATTTAAAGCAAAATCAGTATCAATGTTTTTTAAATTTTTGTTTGTATTTAACGCAGAATGCCAAAATGCCCAGGCAATGAACCTTAATTCCATAGCACCACTTTGTCGTACAGTTGAAGTGAATGCATTACTACCACCCATATTAACAATCATTGAATCAAGAAATTTAGGATTTTGTGTTGCAGCAGCACTTTGTGTCCAAGCCTGATAAGAAGTGCCAAATGTACCTATTGGTCCTTTGAACCAATCTTGCATCCCTATCCAATTCAATGTATCTGCTCCATCTTCTGCTTCTTGAGTAAGAAAATATAATTCTCCCTCTGAGGCATAACAACCTCTACAATCTTGACTAACAACTATATATCCGTTTTCACAAAAGTAATTATATCTTTGAGTTAAATTTAAAGCTTTTTTGTCGTATGGCGTTCTTTCAAGTAAGATGGGCAAGTCATATATCGGATTATGATCTTTGTCCGATGGGAAATAAATGTCTGTTAAAAGATTAATATCATCTCTCATTTTAATCTTTATATTTTTTTTGATGGTTATATTATATTTATCCATGTATTAATTTATTGATAGTAATAAAAATAATATAACCTATAGAAATCAGATCATCAATCCGATTTTTTTTGTTTACATATAAATATTATTTATATAGAATCAAATTATGAATACAAACAATAAATTTGTTAGCAAACTTTCTGATATAGACTCTAAGTCCACATCAATTTATGGAGGCAAAGCTTCTAATTTAGGAGAATTAATAAAATCTGGAATAAACGTACCTCCCGGTTTTGCCTTAAGCAAAGATTTGTATTTTGATTTTATAAAAAATTCTAAAATTCAAAATACAATTGAAACTCTTTTAACAGATTCTGAAAAGATGGGAATTGCCGAACTTCAAAAGGTTTCAACACAAATTAAAAACTTGATTGACAAATCTGATCTAGATGTGTCAATCATTCAACAAATTTCAGATGAATATAAAATTTTGGGTTCCCCAAGAGTAGCTGTGAGATCGTCAGCTACATCTGAAGACTCTATGGAAGCATCTTTTGCAGGTCAACAAAATACATATTTGAATATTCAGGGTCTAACTTCGTTAATGGAAGCAATCAAATCTTGTTGGGCCTCAGTTTTTGAAGCAAGAGCAATTTTCTATCGTAATAGCCAAAACTTACCACATTTTGATTCTGGAATGTCTGTTGTTATTCAAACAATGGTCCAACCTGATGTGAGTGGTGTAATGTTTACCTTAGAACCAACAACTCTGGACAATGAAAAATTAGTAATTGAAGCAGCCTTTGGTCTTGGTGAAGCAGTTGTATCAGGTTTGGTCACACCTGATTATTATGTAATAGACAAATCATCACAAACTGTCATCCGACAAAAAAATGTACAACAAGTCTTCAAAATCGGTTTGAATGAAGAAAGTTCTGGCGATGGAATTTTCAGTAGTGATATTGAAAATCAGAATATCAACATACCATTAACTCCCGAAGAAAGTATGAAACCAAAATTAAATTTGGATGAATTAAAAAAATTAACCGAACAAGGATTGTTAATTGAGCAACATTATGATTATCCACAAGATATAGAATTTGCTGTTAAAGATGGTGAAATCTTTCTATTACAAAGTAGGCCTGTCACTAATTACTCAAGAGGAGTATTAAACACTGATCAAGTTAATTTGGATGTATCTAATGCTACGATGATTATTAAAGGTTCTGGCGCAAGTCCAGGCTTTGGTGCAGGAAAAGCAGTTGTTGTTAAAGATTTAAATGAATTGGATAAAGTAAAAGAGGGAGACATTCTTATTACTGAAATGACAACTCCCGATTTTGTACCCATAATGAGAATAGTATCAGGGATTATCACAGATAAAGGCGGGAGAACTTGTCATGCAGCAATAGTAAGTAGAGAATTAGGAGTTCCATGTGTTGTTGGTGCTTACGACGCTAAAAGCGGCAAATCAGCCACAACAGAGATTCAATCTTCAGACAAAATCACTATAGACGGCACTAATGGTTATGTTTATGAAGGAATAATTGACATCCCTGAAAAAGAAATTGAAGAAGAATCAAATTTTAAAACTAACACTAAAATTTATGTTAATCTAGCTGACCCTATATCCGCACCTAAAGTTTCAGAAAGAAATGTTGACGGAATTGGTTTACTAAGAGCTGAATTTATTATTGCTAATATAGGCGAACATCCCAAATATGCTATACAAAATAATCAATCTGAATTATGGTCAACGAAATTAGCAGAAAACATTTCAATATTTTGTGAAAGTTTCGGAAATAGGCCTGTTGTTTACAGATTAACTGATTTTAAAACTAATGAGTACAAAAATCTTAAAGGCGGCGAGGATTTTGAAGATGATGAAAATAATCCTATGATGGGTTATCGAGGAGCAATAAGATATATTAATGACACTGAAGTTTTCAAATTGGAAATTAATGCAATTAAAAATGTACTAAGAAAATACAATAATTTAATAATAATGGTACCCTTTGTCCGGACACCTGCTGAGTTAAGACAAGTTATGAACATTCTTAATCAAAACGATATTTCTGCAAGTTTAGGTCATAAAATTTGGATGATGGTAGAAGTGCCATCTAATGTTATTTTAATTAATCAATTTATCAATGAAGGTATAACTGGTATTTCTATAGGATCTAATGATTTAACAGAATTAACTTTAGGAGTAGATAGAGACAATGAAAGGTTAGAAGAATCTTTTGATGAAAGGGATCCTGCTGTTTTATGGGCAATTGAAAGAGTTATCACAGCCTCAAAGAAACAAGGGATTACATCTTCTATTTGTGGTCAAGCACCATCATTTTTTCCAGATTTAACAGAAAAATTAGTACAATGGGGTATCACTTCTGTTTCAGTCAGCCCAGATAGTATAGATAAAACTCGTAATTTAGTTTATAGAATTGAAAAAACTTTATAATGAATAAGGGTATAATCACTTGCCCCCAACCTATAGCTGGTGAAGTGGGGATTAAAATTTTAGAATCAGGTGGCAATGCATTTGATGCCGCTCTTGCTGCAGCTTTTTCACAATGGGTTCTAGACCCTTTTATGTGTGGTCTTGGTGGAATGGGAATAGCACAAATTTATGATAAATCTACTGAACAAGTAATTTCAATTAATTTTGCAGGCGTGGCTGGTAGTAAAGCAACAGAAGACATGTGGGCTAAAGACAAAGTGACAAGAAGTGAAATTTCTAATTTGTTTCAATTTTCAGACTTTAGAAGTGAAATTGGTTACACTTCTGTCATGACACCAACCGTTTTAGCAGCATTTGATCAAATATATAATAAATATTGTTCAATGCCATGGAACGAATTATTATCCCCTGCCATTAATATTGCAAAAAAGGGTTTGGTAGTAAATTCAAACTTAGACCAATATTTTCAAACAGGATATGCAGGGGGAGACAAAGATAATAACCCATTACAACCTAATACATATCAAAGAATAACCGCATCTATCGGAAGTAAAAGTAAATATACCAAAACCGACGGTTCTGTATACACCTTGGGAGAGACTATTGATATGTCTGATTATGCAAATACACTGTCTTTGATTGCTGATAAAGGCGCGAAGGAATTTTATGAAGGCGAATTATCTGAAATTATTATCAAAGATATTGCTGAAAATGGTGGTTTTGTAACATCTGAAGATTTAAAAAATTACAAACCTGATTTCGAAAAACCACTTAAAATTAGTTATTTGGATTATGAAATAACATCACCTCCCCCTCCAAATACTGGAATGTCACTATTGCAGATGTTCAAACTAATTGAACCATTTCAAAAAGAATTAAAGGAGCATGGTTCCTACGAATACTTAAAAATACTATCAAATGCCATGTCTATATCTCACCAGGATAGATTAGATTACAATGCCGATCCAAAATTTGTAGAAATTCCTGTACAAAAATTATTAAGTGATTCTTATATTAAACAAAAAACTACAGACATAAAAAATGGAGTAATTCCAAAGTCAGGGAACACAGAACCGGGTTCAACTACTCACGTTAACGTTGTTGATACAAAAGGAAACTGGGTTGGAATCACACACACATTAGGATGGGCATCTGGGGTAGTAACACCCGGACTAGGATTTATGTATAATAATGGTATGAATCTTGCTGATCCAAGACCTGGTATGTTAAATTCTATTTCACCAGGCAAAGCAAGAGGATCAAATATGATTCCTACTATGGTTTTTAAAAATAATAAACCAATTAAAATATGCGGTGCCCCTGGAGGTGCTGTTATCGTAAGCGCTGTCTTCCAAGCATTATTAAATTCTATCAATTATGATATGACAGCAACGGAATCTGTTTCTGCACCTAGAATTCACACAGAAAGTGGTAAGGTTTTTTTAGAATCGCGATTTAGATCTGATTATAAAGATATTTTATTATCAGATGGGTTTGATGTGGTTCAGCAACCTTTTCCGTTAAATCCAATGATGGCTAGAGCTCAATTAATTACTTATGATGAACTAACAGGTCAATATGACGGAGGAAGCGATCCTCGCGGCGGCGGAGTCGTATTCAAATCATAAAATGAAATTTTTCCATTTAATAAATTATAATAGTTTAATTATATGCATTGGTCTAATATTCATTTCATTATTATTATTTTCATTTGTATACAGAAGTAAACTGTTGATTATTGTGACATTACTTTCATTAACCTTTGGAATACTTTTTATTACTTATGTGAAAATACAATCAAATACTAATGATCAAAAATATATAACTGAGATAATTAAAACAAATGATCACACAGTAGTTTATTTATATAGCAATTTTTGAGCTGCTTGCGTTGCATACAAACCTCAAGTTTTGAGGTTAAAAAACAATGTTAGTAATATTCAAGTTAATTACATTGAATACGAAATAAGTAGCAATCAGGCTAAAGATTTCATTGAAATATACAAATACAAATCCGTTCCTCACATTATGCTAATAAACAAGCAAGGAAAAATCGTAAATAAATGGCAATCAATACCAGACATTAAAGAAATTAATAAATTTATATCTAAATAGATTTCAAACCTGGAATGTTGCTTTTATCAACCATATCTTCAAAATCTGCCAAACCTGATTCTTGCATAGCTTTTAATTTATCCAATTGTTGGTCTACTTCATCTCCTATTTCATTAAACACACCAATTGACTGATCTGTTGGTTTGAAATCTGCACTATCAATTACCGGGATCAAGCCTGCTAATTTAGCATTTAAAACTACTGGAAAATTCAGTCTGTCTCTAGCTCCTCTGTAGTCGCTAAATACTAAAGACTGTTCTATTGAGTTTAATTCTGAAATTAATTTTTCACCATCACTCTTGATTTTTTCATGATTACTATTATTTTCCGATCTAGATATCCATCCACGTATTTCTTCTTGGTTAATTCTTATAACTTCAACAGATGTATGGATTTCAGACAATTTAGAATTTATGTTTTGTAATAAATTGTATTGATCATCTAAATCTTTATCAGATGCACTAACTCTAGGGTCTTTAACAAGTGTTACATTTGTTTTAAGAGATGTTGTTTTATTACCTTTGGTTAAAATTAATTCGATGTCATAATCTCCAGGCGTAGCCATTGGGCCAGAGACTCCAGCCGTTAATTGCTCTCCTTCAAGTTTATATGGATCATTTGAATACATATCCCATATAAATTCATTGAATCCTTTATTGATTTTTAATTCAGACTTCTTTTTACCAGGGCCTTTAACTAAAGGTTTTTCTTCTTTTGAATTATCTTCAGTTGATAAAGACCTAATAGTATTTCCATTTGCATCAGTAATAATCATTTCTGCATTTTCAAAATCATCATTAAGATAAAATACTATAGGAACTCCCATTGGAGGATTTTCACCAGAATCTAAATACTCTGTATGAACAATTCCATTAGCGTCTTTTGTTTTTTCAATCAAAACTGGGGTACCAAGAGAAGCCATGTAAGCTTTTGCGTTATCAGGTCCTCCTCCAAATAATCTAAATCCGAAAGGTGGTAATATTCTGTATGTTGGGGCAGGTTTAAATATTACGTTATCGTCTTCAGTATTTGAATTGAGTTGTGATATTACTGTTATATCATCTAATATCCAAAAAGCACGGCCATGAGTTGCCACAACCATATTATTATCTTTAATATCTATGTCATAAACTGGTACAACAGGAAATGTTGAAGATTCTAATTTGGTCCAATTTGAACCATCATCAAATGAAACAAACAGTCCTGTCTCTGTTCCTACATAAAGAACATTAGGATCATTTTTGTCCACTCTGATTACTCTTGTGATTTCATGTTTAGGGAAAGAATCATCAATTCTTGTCCATGATTTTCCATTATCTGTTGTTTTATAAATAATTGGAGAATAATCATCAAGCATATTTTTTGTTGCAACAACGTATGCAGTTGATTTGTCATGTGGTGACAATTCTATAGTGTGGATTCTAGCCCATTTTGGGAAATCTTTAGGAGTTACTTCTGTCCAACTTTTTTCGTTAGAATCTGCTCCGTCAGTTGAAATGTGGATCTTGCCATCATCACTTCCAGCCCACATTAAGCCTTTTACATACGGAGATTCGATGAAAGAGTATATTGTGCAATAGGTTTCAGCAGCTGATGTATCTTTTGTAATCGGACCTCCTGATACTTCTTGTTTAGATTTATCATCTGTTGTTAAATCTCCACTAATTTCTGTCCAAGATTGTCCTTCATTAGTTGATTTGAAAACCTTGTTTCCTGCAACATACAAGGTTTTATCATCATGAGGAGAAAATTGTATAGGGAAAGTCCATTGGAACCTATACTTCATTTGATCTGCGCCTTTACCTGTATTCATTACAGGCCAAACTGTGACTATTCTTACCTGCCCTGTTTCATGATCATATCTTAAAAGGTTACCTCCACCTCCTGGTGAACTACCTATTGCACCAGAATATACAATGTTTGGATTTTTGGGATCTGTAACAATATAACCACTTTCTGATGTACCTGTAACATAGGCATCAGACCACGTAATTGCACCTTTTTCTGTTCTGTAGGGCACACTGATTGCAGAGTTGTCTTGTTGCGTACCATAAACTCTATAAGGAAATTGGTTGTCAGTATGAACATGATAAAATTGAGCTGTTTTTTGGTTATATATAGTAGACCAAGTGTCTCCTCCATTCAAAGAGACATTAGCGCCACCGTCATTACCTTGAATTAATCTATTACTATCATTTGGATCTATCCATATATCATGGTTGTCACCGTGGGGTGTAGTTACTAAATCGAAATTTTTACCACCGTCAGTAGATTTGTAGCAACTATAATTCATTATCCATACAGTATTTTCGTCAGATGGATCAGATATGATGTGCTGGTAATACCAAGGTCTGCCTTGTAAATCTTGATTATCTGATACTAATTCCCAATTTTCTCCGTAATCTTCTGTTCTGTAAACTCCTGTATCGATCTCTGATTCAATTGTAGCCCACATTCTTCCTTCTTTAGCAGGAGATATAGTGACTCCCATTCTGCCTTTCAACCCGCCTGGTAACCCAGGTTTGGTAGTTATATTTTCCCAATTTTCACCAGCATCAAAAGAAATATAAATACCTGAATCAGGACCTCCGCTTTCTAAATTCCAGAAAGTTCTTTTAGCTTGCCAAATAGCAGCAATTAAAATTTTAGGATTGCCAGTGTCCATTGCCAAATCTGCAACACCGGCTTTATCACTTACAAATAAAACATTTTCCCATGTCTCTCCGCCGTCTGTCGATTTATACACTCCTCTTTCTTTGTTTGAACCAAAGGCATGGCCCAGGGCTCCTACATAGACTGTATCAGGATCAGTTGGATCTATTCTTATTCTTGATATATGCATTGTTTTTGATAAACCTACATGTTTCCATGTTCTTCCTGCGTCAGTTGATTTATATACTCCATCTCCTGGTGAAACGTTTCCACGTATTTGCGACTCCCCTGTTCCTGCATATATTACATTAGGATCTGAGTCTGCTATTGCTAATGCGCCAATAGAAGATGTGTTTAAAAAACCGTCAGTTATATTTTTCCATGTTGTTCCAGCATCATCTGTTTTCCATACACCTCCTGCACAAGCTCCAAAATAATATTCATTAATGTTAGTTGGATGACCTGCTACTGCAACAACTCTTCCTCCTCGAGGAGGGCCAATATTTCTCCATTTTATATTATTTAATACATCATTTTTCATTTTTGCTTTCATTTGTTACTCCTTATTAGTTATTAGATTCCGATTGCTTGGCCGTCTTTACGTGGTTCGGAACCACCTATAAATATATTACCATTTACTTGAATTATTTGACCACCTCCAAAATTTGGAGTGGGGTCACTAACAATGATATTATGACCAAAATTTTTTAATTGTTCTATTAATTCATTAGGAAATGTTGATTCAATTAACACCGTGTCTTTTGTAATATCTTTTTCATCGTCATCCCATGGTGTAACACTAAATCTTGGGTAGTCCAATGCCTCTTGTGGTGACATTTTTTTATCAATCAAATTTGATAAAACCTGAAAATGACCTTGCGCTTGTTGCATTCCTCCCATAACTCCGTAGCAGTATTCTAGGTTGTCATCTTTTGTTACCATGCCAGGTATCAGGGTGTGAAAAGGCCTTTTGTTAGGTTCTAAATAATTTGGATGATTTTTATCTAGACTAAAACTAGAACCTCTGTTTTGCAAAAATATACCGGTTTCTGGCACAACTATACCTGAGCCAAAACCTTGATACAAACTATTTATAAATGAACATCCGTTTCCTTCTTCATCAACAACAGTTATGTAAACTGTATTACTTGTGTCAATTTTAATTGTAGGTTCGTATTGATTTGCTTTATTGGGTTTTATCAATTTTCTTTTGGATTCTGCATAAGATTTAGATAGCAGTTTAGGTAAGACTTCCTTTGAAATTTCAAAATCTGTGATATTAAATAGTCCATCACTAAAAGCAGCTTTTACAGCTTCTATTTTAAGATGAATTTCATCTTTAATATTTTTGGTATCATTACTGTTAAAACCCTCATAAATATTTAATGACATTAATACATTTAAACCTTGGGTATTTGGAGGACATTGCCATACAGTATACCCTTTATAATCAGTATTTATTGGGTCCACCCAGTCAGCTTTATGATTTGATATATCTTTTTCATCAATCCAACCTCCAAGTGATTTTATATGTTTTGAAATTTTAGATGCAATTTCACCATTGTAAAATGCATCTGGCCCGTCTGTCATAATATTTTTCAATGAGTTAGCAAGATAAGGAAGTGTTTTAAGTTCACCAAATTTAGGTGCGTTTGGTGTTAAGTATTCAGGAAATTTTGAATCTTCTTGAATTTTATTAACAGAGCCATTCCATCCTTCTGCAATAATTTCGCTTACGGGAAATCCATCTTTTGCATAAATATAAGCAGGTTCAATAACATCAGACAAATTTAAATTGCCAAATTTGTTAACTATTGCTTCCCATCCTCTTACTGCACCTGGAACAGAGACTGAAAAAGGTGAAGTTGCTGGTATGGATTTATAGCCTTTATTTATTAATTCTTCAGGGTCTGCTTTAGAAGACGATCTTCCGCTAGAATTTAATGCATATACTTTTTTCTCACTAGCTTTATAATACAGAGCAAAAACATCACCACCAATACCCGTAGACATTGGTTCAACTACATTTAATACTGCAGCGGTTGCAACAGCAGCATCTACCGCATTACCGCCATTTTTAAGTATTTGAATCCCTGCTTGTGCAGCTAAAGGTTGACTTGTAGCTACTATCCCTTTATTTGACAAAACATTAGATCTTCTTGAATTGAATTTCATATATCTCCTTTATATTTTTATTGTTGATAATTCATTTATAATCCCAACAATTGCATTTACTATTCCGTCTTCAGATAATACTGGTAATTTTTCTTCATTAATTAATGGTTCTAAGTTTTTATATTTATCAGTAAAAGGAATATGAATAAACACAAATTTTGTATTTAATTTTTGTGTATTTATTTTATATTGATTCCAATAAAAATTCGCATTACACATGAATTTGCCAGCATTGGTAGAAATTTCAGATTTAACGTTTTTATTGGAAATGTTATTTAGATTATCTAGATCCAATGTATTTTTCAAATCATAACCCCTATCTATTATAGGCTCATTTTGAAGCAAAACCCCCTCGTTGTCTGGAGAAAGTGAGCTGTATTCATTTTGAGCTAAATATTCCAAATTAAGAGATTTCCTTGATGCACCTAACCCTAAACTAATAATAATATCAGGTTTATATTTGTACAAATCGTAAACTTCATTTTTTATAGAGGAATATTTGCATTGCAATATTTCAGAAATCACATTGAAATTTTCATCTTTATTAAATATAGCAGAAACTCTGTCAGCGACTGAAATTGTCGGATTATATTTGTATTTTGAAAATTGTTCAAAACTGGTAATTATCAAATTAGTCATATTATATTCCTAAAAGTTCATATATTTTTTCTTGTATTGAATTTTTATCAAACCCATAATATTCATATAAATCTACCTGGTCTCCTGATTGCCCAAATTCAGAAATTCCAATAGTTTTAGATTTTGTTCCTAGAGCAGAGCCAATCCAATTAAGTGAATGTGGATGCCCGTCAATGACACATAAAGATGGCAAGGAGAAATCTGGGCCTAAAATAGTTTTTAAATGAAAATTCTCACTGTTATCAATATAATCTCTATATAAAGGTCCTGGTCCGGTTATGTTAATAAGATTTGAAGAAATCCCTTCATTAAAAAGTTCATTTTGAGCTTTTAATGATTCATTAAACACAGCACCTAATGAAAATATGTTTACTTTTAATTTGTCATTTGCATTTATATTGGAACTAAAAACATAAGCACCTTTAATAACATCTTTTCTTAATGTCTCCTGATTTTTATCAGCATTATATTTATTAAATAAATCTTGATCTAGTTTTGTAGTCGTTAATCTTAAGTACATTGATGAAGTTCTTGATATGACATGTTTAATACCAGATAAAAATATCCACTCTAATTCTTTACCAAATGTTGGTTCGTAATAATCAAGTTCTGGCATTTCTAATCCAATGGAAGGTGTGATCATGCTTTGATGTAAACCACCTTCAGGGCTTAGTGATACCCCTGACGGCGTACCTATCATAATAAATTTTGCTCCTGAATATACTCCATAAAACAGTGCATCTAATCCTCTTCTAATAAACGGATCATACAAAGTACCTATAGGAATTAATGTTTTTCCAAACATTTCTTCAGTCAATCCTAATTGACCTAAAGCCATGAACAAATTATTTTCAGAAATTCCCAATTCAATATGTTGTCCAGTGTTTGAAATTTGCCATTTTAAAGCACGAACCAAATCTTCTTCTGGCAATTCTGTTGATTCCATAGATTGCCAAATTCCCATTTTATTTATCCATCCACCTAAATTTGTAGAGCTAGCAACATCTGGGCTTATAGACACAAATCTATCTCTTAAATCAGAATTTAATCGAGAATTTTCTGTCATCATTAATCCGAAAATTTGCTGGCTTGACATCATGTTTTTGTAATCATAATCAAAAGAGTTTGGTAAACTGTCTTTTAACAAGAATCTTGAAACGTGTCTTTGTAATTTTTGTTTAGTTTCTTGGCATTTTAAATGCTCGGGAGAATCTTCTTTAAAATTTGCCCATATATCATTTTTGTTTACATTTAGTTGGTCTGATAATTCGTCAATTTGGTTTTTTGTTAAAATAACAGAATGGTTTTGAGGGTCACCAACTGAAGGCAAGTTCCAGCCTTTTAATGTATAAGCAAATATGACTGTTGGTTTATTGGAATTAAGAGCACCTTTGAATGCTTTGTCTAAAGAATAAAAGTCATGTCCGCCTAAATTACTGAAAATATCATATAGTTGGCTTTCGTCGAAATCGGAAATCAATTTTTCCATTTTTTCTTTATCTTTAACACTTTTGGGTAACCATTCTCGTAATGCTTCAGATTTTCTTAAAAGTCTTTGATATAGTTCATTTGGCATGTCATCTATAGCATCTCTCATAAGATGACCGTTAGGTAAATCAAATACATCTTCAAGTTTTTTACCGTATTTAGCGTCGATCACATTCCAGCCATTTGCTTCAAACATTTGCCGCCAAGTTTTAACTCTTATAAAAGGTATAATTCTGTCTAAACTTTGACGATTTAAATCAACAATCCAAATCAAATTGTTAACACCTTGCATTGCCGGATCAGCTATTGCTTCCCAAATTGTCCCCTCGTCTAATTCTGCATCGCCTAGTAAACTTATAAATCGAGCTTTTTTAAGATTATCATTATCTTCAAACATTGAATGATCGGACATATATTTATGAGCCATAGCTGCAAAGTTTGGTGCAATAGATCCTATACCTACTGATCCACCTGAGAAGTCAACTAAATCCGGGTCTTTTGTTCTACTTGGATATGATTGTAATCCGTGTAGTTGTCTCAAGGTTGTAAGATATTTTTTATCCAAATTACCCAATAAATATTGAATAGCATGAAACACTGGTGAAGCATGAGGTTTAATAGACACATAATCATATTTTTCAAGTAATTCAAAATACAAATAAGTTAGTATAGTTACTACTGAGCTACTAGAAGTTTGATGTCCACCAACTTTTAAATCACTACGATTTGTTCTAACTGTGTTTGCATGATTAACTAATTGTATGGAAAGCCAAAGAATTTTATCTTGTAGATTTTCAAGTAATTTGATATTCATATTGTCTCAATGAGAAACTAATACAAATAATATAACAAATGGGTTATATATTTTCCATATTAGACAGATTCTTTTTGTAGTATTGCATAACCAAATGGACCTTCAGGAAAATCAGCTGTGATAAGCCTGTCTAATGAATAACCAGCATCATCACCACAATTAAGAAGGTGTTCAAGTTTTTTGTCAAACCGTTCTTCTGGATAGTCTTCATCATCATACATTGGACCAATAGCAATTACTCTATACTTCGGTCGATCAAATTCAAAATCTAACATATATAACCTTACTATAATTTTAATCAAATGCTAAACTCTAGAATAATTAAATGCAATATATATTAGGTTCTACATTTTTATGAAATTTATTGTTACAGCTGACACACAATTAGGATTGTATTCAAAATTTAGTGAGATAAATGATGATTCTTTAGATTTGAGATGGAATAGTGAAAGATTTAAAAAATTTAATTTTAAAAATATAAAACCTACCAGTTCATTAAATTTTGAAGTTAATAATTTCATAAAATTAACCCAGGAATTACATGACACGCAATATGAATTTGTGACAATACTTGGTGATTTGATTAATGATTACAATTCAGATTGTCAGTATGACAAATTTAAAGAAATTATTTGCTCTAATCTAGACAATACAAATTTACACTTAATTCCTGGAAATCATGATATGAATGAACCTCCTGATAAATCTAGCCTAGATATTTATAGAAGAAGATTTGGAGAAGATTACTATATCAAAAATTATTGTGATTTAAGATTTGTATTTTTAAACTCAACATTACTAAGAAATAATTCTTTATTAAAAAATGAATATCAAAAACAGGATAATATTATAGAAACCGCTTTAAAAAATTATTCATCAGATTTATTTATTTTCATGCATCATTCTTTATTTTACGAAGATGTTAATGAAGAATTGAACTCATGGAATATTGATAAATACACAAGATTAAATTTAATAAAAAAATTAAGTCAACATAATGGCAAAGTATATTTATTTTCAGGGCACTTACATAAAAACAGAATAGTTAAATATAAAAATATTACAAATATAACAGTCTCCTCTGTTGGTGTTCCGTTGGGTGAAGATCCGCCTGGATACTATGTTGTAGAATATGCAAAAAATATTCTAAACTATAATTTCATATCAATAGGAGATTAATATGTTTAAAACTAAAGCTGCCGTATTATACGAACCAAATAAGCCATTAATGATTGAAATTTTAGATCAAGAAGAGCCAAAACACGGTGAAGTAAGAATTAAAACATCTGTTGCGGGTATATGTGCAAGTGATCTTCATTATATGAAAGCAGAACTGAATATTGACAAACCGGTAGTTCTCGGCCATGAAGGAGCTGGTATAGTTGAAACAGTTGGTCCTGGTGTCCAAAATTTCAAACCCGGTGATAGAGTCATTACAGCTTTTATTTCAGGATGTAGTAATTGTACTTATTGCTTGAGTGGATTTGTTAATCTTTGCACAACTAGTGCAGCTTTAGGTACAAAACAATATGACGGAACTCTAAGATTAAAAAATGGATCACAATCAATACATCAAATGCAGAAACTAGGTTTGTTTTCCGAATACCTAATATGCCCACAACAATCTCTTTATAAAATACCAGACGAAGTGCCATTAGATGTTGCAGGGTTAATAGGGTGTGCAGTTTCGACAGGTATAGGTGGTATATTAAACTCTAAGGGGGCCAAGCCTGGGATTGATGTCGTTATATTCGGTCTTGGAGGAGTTGGATTAAGTACTGTAATGGGTGCAAAATTGCTAAATTGTAATAAAATTATTGCTGTTGATATTAAAGATCATAAACTTGAATTTGCAACAAAATTTGGAGCAACACACACAATAAATTCCAGTAAAACAGATGTTGTAGAAGAAATTATGCATATAACCCATGATGGCGCAGACATGACTTTTGATACATTCGGAAATTCACAAGTTACTAATGATGCGATAAAGACAACTAAACGTCGAGGTACTACTGTGGTAATTGGGTTAGCTCCAGTTGGAGAAAGTGTAAATGTTGACATGGTTGATATTTGTAGAAACCAAAAGACGTTAGAAGGTAGTTTTTATAGTTCAATTAGCCCTCATGAAAGTTTCAGGCAAATAATCGGCCATTATCTTAAGGGTGAAATAGATATTAGAGCGCTTATAGAACGAACCTACAAATTGGAACAAATAAATGAGGCTTTTGAAGATTTGTCAGAAGGGCAAGATGGTAGAGGTATAATTATATTCCCAAACTAATCAACTATTCTTAAAAAAGTCTGCTTAAGCCTTCGAGTAGCTTCTTTTATTTGATCAATTGATGATCGACTGTAAGCCATTCGAACATGAGAAGTCCATGTATTTTCGTCCCTGTCGGCATAAAACAAAGACCCCGAAGGGAACATAACTCCGTCATTGGAAGCTTCGGAAGTCAATTCTTTATTAGTAACCCCTTTAATTTTTACCCATAGAAAAAAACCACCTCTAGGTTTGTAAAACTCTACATATGGTTCGCAATTTTCGATTAACGAAGATGTTAAGGTTTCCATTTTATTTTTATAAATGTTTCTAACTATATCTACATGATGATCTAGTAAATCTTTAGACATATATAAACTTAAAGCCCTTTGTATAAGGGGACTGTTTCCCATATCAAAACGTGTTTGAGAAAATGCTTGAATCAAATCTTCATGTGCCTGAATCCAACCAACCCTAATACCTGTAGATATAATTTTACTAAATGTTCCCATTTTAATGACTCTGTCATTTTTATCAAAAGAATACAATGGTGCAGGTTGTGTACTATCAAAATATAATTCAGAATAAGTTGCATCTTCTACAATAAATATATCTTCTTGTTGAGCTATTTCACATAGTTTTATTTTTACTTCATCTGACGTTAAATAACCTGTTGGGTTATGAAAGTCTGGAATTGTGTAGATAAATTTAATAGTTTTCCCTGAATTTTTTATTTTCGATATTTCTAATTCTAATTGGCTAATATTTATTCCATTTGTATCCATATCAACTTCAACAACTTCACAATTAAATCCTCTAATCGCTCTAACTGTTCCGGAATAAGACGGTTTTTCAACTATAACTACGTCATTAGGATCTAATAATGTTCTGCATATATTTTCAAGTGCACCAGAACTGCCGTTATGAATTATAAAATTGTTTAATTTTAATTTTTTATTATCAAAGACAGATTGTCGTTTGGCTAAGTGTTCACGTAGCCCATCGTACCCAAACCATCCTCCATAATTATAACTTCCTTCAGTTTCTTGTTTGGATGCAGAAATTAACATTTCTGTAAAATCAGTAACAGGTAAACTAGGTTCATCAGGAATGCCTCCAGATAGTTGTATTGGATCAGGATGATTAGTATTGCCTCTAAAACCCAAACCTGCATCGGTAGGAGATCCGGCTCCAATCTTAATTGCAGATTTAGATAATTTTGATTTTAATATAGACTCTTTCATTGTTCTTATTATACTATAAAATAAACATCGTTGAGGATATTATGAATACAATTAAAACTATAAATATAACTAGTAATGATTTGAAATTTGAAGCAGATTTATTATGGGATTTGGCTCCTAAAACCTGTAAAGCAGTTTTGGATATTTTGCCATTAAAGATTGATTTGATTCATGTAAAGTGGAGCGGTTTTGGAGTTTGGGCTGATTTAGGAGAAGTGAAGGTAGAAGAATTGCCCTATGAAAATAATACCATCTATCTCGCCAAAGGAGAAATTATGTTTTACCCTGGTTTTGAATCTATGAAAGAATTGTTAATCCCATACGGTAGTGTTGCATTTGCGAGTAAAGCAGGATTACATTCTGCAAATCATTTTGCAACAATCAAAAATCAAGATGATTTACCAGAATTAGGAAGACGTACAGTGGAAGATGGTAAACAACCTGTTATTTTTGAAATATAATTTAAAATTTTAAAGGAAAAACAATGAGTATAATTGAAGAATATATAAGTAAGATTAATAACATTTCTTGGATTTCGTATGATGAAAATTCAAATTCTCTTTATTATCAAAAAAATAGTGTCGATTTACCAAATAATAAAAGGTTTTCAAAATTATACAAATTTGATTTACAAACAAATAAACAATTACAAATAACAACAGGAGAAAATGATTCGACTCCTAAAGTTTCCCCTGATGGTAAAAAAGTAGCTTACATTACTAAAAACAAAATAAATGAAAACCTAACATTAAATTCCTTAATGATTAAGCATATTAACGATGGTAGTGAAACTCAAATAAGTTCAAATAATCAAACTGTTTTAACAGCATATGATTCGTTAGGGTCTTTTAACTGGAATCCTGATTCCACAATGATTGCATATACATTTAGAAATATCAATGACAGAGATAACAATTCTGAACCATATGTTGTCAACAGAATTAGATATAGGCAAGATGTAATAGGATGGTTAGGAGACGAGCTAAATAATATATCTATATATTCTCTTAATGACAAAAAATATATTACAGTGCCAAACACAGGAGGCGATGACACACATCCCGTGTTTTCAAATGATAGTAAATCTTTAGCTTTCGTAAGTGATGTAGGTGAAACAAGAGACACTCATTGGCGAGAAGATGTACATATATTCAATTTAATTTCAACTGAACGAAAAAGACTTACAACCTATTTTAATGGTATAAACAGTATAACTTGGGATATAGAATCAAAAACATTACTAATTATTGGCACATCTGATGAAAAAGAAGGCGATGGAAGAAATTCATCATTATACAAAGTTAATGTTACAACTGGCGATGTTAAAAATTTAAATCAAGAGGAATTTGCTTACAACCCTCAGCCTAATTTGAAAATTATAAATAAGATAGTAAGGTTGTCATATACCCATAAAGGTATTTCTAAAATTGTAGATATTGATGAAAAAGGAAATAAAAATATTGTTTATGAAAACAATTCAAAAATTTTACAAGTTTGTGACTCATTAAATAAGAGTTTATTCATTGAAAACAACAGAGAAGTACATGAAGTAATTAAAGTTATCGACAAAAAAAATGGCGAAATAAAAAATTTAATTGTTCCTAATTCAGAATTTTACAATGAAAAACCTCCTTCAAATATGACTAAATTTGAAATTAATAGAACGGGATTCACTATAGAGTCAAGAGTATATTTACCTTCAAATTTTTCTGACCAAAAAAAATATCCTTTGATAGTTGACATACATGGCGGACCTCATGGTAGGTTTGAAGACCAAATTGCTGTTAACCAAGAAATATTTACTAATTCGGGATACATTGTACTGGCAGTTAATCCTCGAGGTTCGTCTTCATACGGATCTGATTTTGGTAAAGCCGTATTGAACGATTGGGGTGGAGAAGATTACCTAGATATAATGGACTCAATAAATGAATTGTCAAAAGAAAATTATATAGATGATAATAAAATTGGATTATATGGATATAGTTATGGAGGATTTATGTCATCTTGGATAATCGGTCACACTGATAAATTTAAAGCCGCTGTAATTGGAGCGCCTTGCATAAATTTAAATTCAATGTCTGGGACTTCCGATATAGGAATCAAATTTGGGGAAGAACAATGGGGAGGTATTAGGCACGAGAGTGAAGATAAATATAAATTCAATTCTCCTTTGACTTATGCTAAAAATGTTACAACACCGTCGATTATACTTGTTGGTGACAGAGATTACAGATGTCCAATAGAACAGGCGGAACAATATTTTGTGACTCTAAAAAGAATGGGAAATGATGTACAATTAGTTCGTTACCCAGGCGGAAATCATGGAATGTTATCTGGTTCTGCGCCAAATCTTGTAATTGATTATTGGTCTAGAACTGTTGAATTTTTTAACAAACATTTAGTTTAAATAAAGGAATAAATATGGAATATAGAAATCTAGGATCATCAGGAACAAAAGTTTCTGTAATAGGGTTAGGAACAAACAATTTTGGAAGAAGATTGAATTCATCTGATACCAAAAAAGTAATTGATACTGCAATAGAGGAAGGAATTAACTTTCTGGATACAAGTAATAGCTATGGCGATACGTTATCTGAAGAATATATAGGCAATGCTGTTAAAAATTACAGACATGACATTATTTTGGCAACAAAAGTATATTCAAAATTAGGTGATAAACCAAACGATATGGGTGCTAGTAAAGTACATATATTAAGAGAAGTTGAAAATAGCTTGAAAAGATTACAAACTGATTATATTGATTTATACCAAATACATTTCTGGGATAATACAACGCCTATAGAAGAAACTTTAAGAACTCTAAATTATTTAATAGATAGTGGCAAAGTCAGATACATAGGATGTTCTAATTTTGCAGCATGGCAATTAGCAATGTCACAAGAAACAGCAAATTCTTTAAATTTGGAAAAATTTATAACTGTTCAACCAGAATATAGCTTATTAAATAGAGAAATTGAAAAAGAATTAATTCCTGCTTCTGAATACTACAATGTTGGTATTCTTCCATATTTCCCACTGGCTAGTGGCGTGTTAACAGGCAAATACAAAAGAGGCGAAGATATGCCTGAAGGTACAAGGTTAAGTGAAAACAAAGAAAGGGCCGATGAAATATTAACAAGTGAGACCTACTCATTATTAGAAAGATTAGAAATATTTGCAAAGGCAAGAAATAAAACTTTGTTAGACTTGGCATTTGCATGGTTATTAGCTAATCCCAATGTAACTTCTGTTATAGCAGGAGCTACCAAACCAGAGCAAGTCATATCTAATGCGCGTACTCATACATGGAAATTAACAAATACTGATGTTAAAGAAGTTAATGAGATTTTAGGTGATTATAAATAAACAATTTTTGTTTTTTTAAGTTCAGTAAATTTGTAACCACTTATAATATTAATATAATTACCAAAAATTGAATCAGTTTTAATATCGCCTGTATCGATTAGGACATCACTTTCTAAAGAATCTAATTTTGAACTTGTAGCGTAGATTAATAAATTATCAATATCTAACTCGTTAAGTATCCTTGGACTTATTTGTTGATTTCCTCTGCCAAATAAAAATCCTTGATTACCTATTATGGTAATTACTAAGTATATTTCAGATTTTGTATTAGATATAAATTTATAAATATCTTCTTCAGAGCAATCTGTTTTTACTAATTTGTCATTATGAAGAATATCAAAACCTAACAAAGTACCTTCTAATTTTTTTGATTTTAATAAAGAATATGTAGTTGAACCTGGTCCAATTAAATAATAGGCATTTGGTGAATATCTAGATTTGAAATCTTCAATTAAATTATTAATTTCATCTTTTTCATCACCAGAAGAGCCACCTTTTGATTCTTGAAGAGAATAACTAATATTGGACATGAGTGGTGTGTTAAGATAACCGGCGAATTGCGTGGAAGTAATTCCGTTAATTATTTGTGTATCATCTAAATCAGAAATTTCTCTTAGAGTATAATCCACTTCAGATGAGTTTAAAAATTCATTAAAGATTCCTGCAGAGTGTATAGGACTAATTGGAAATATTCCGGAGTACATTTTAACTCCAACTGGAATTGCTATTACGGGAATAGATTCTTTTATAATTTTTTGAACAAGAACACTAGTTCCATCACCTCCGGAATATAGTATTAAATCAACATTTTGTTTTTTAAATTCATTAAGCAAATTAACAGAGTCAACATCGCTAGTTCTAATATTTTGGGATTTGTAAATTAATTCATAATTAAAATCGAGTTGTTTAAGGGAATGTTCCCCCATATATGTTGATCCTGTTAAAAATATAAATTTATCACATAATGTTTTATCAATATTTAACAGCATATCGTTAGTTCTCGATAAAGATTTTAATTTATTTAAATCATTTACATAATTCCATATATTTTTAGAATCAGAACCTTTTAGCCCAAGAGGACCTCCAACTCCTGAAATAGGATTAACTAAAAATCCAATTTTAAATTTCTTCATGTATACCTCATATTACAGGATCAAATCTTCCATCTTGAGATGTCCATCCACCGTCTATTCTTAAATTACTACCAGTTACATAACTAGATGCATCTGATAGCAGGTATAATATGCCACCAACCAACTCATTAGGATGGGCCCATCTTTTTAAAGCTGGCTTAGATTTGTACGCATTATTCCAATTCTTATCATCTCGTAGCTGTTGTGTTAATTGAGTCATTACAGGTCCTGGTGATATTGTGTTAGCTCTTACATTGTATTTTCCAATTTCTGATGCAAGAGTATTTATTAATTTTTCAGTACCTGCTTTTGAAGCAGCATAAACCGATTGACCTGGTTCAACTACTGTTCCTCTTATGCTGGAAAAGGCTATTATGCTTCCTTGCAAATTTTTCATCATTTTTGTAGAAGCTATCTGGATAATATTAAAGGTTCCTTTTAAATTTAGATTGATTACTTTATCAAAATCTTTTTCAGTATAGTCAACAATTAGTTTTCTAACATTAATAGAAGGAGTGCAAACTATACCGTCTAATTTGTCAAATTTATTTACTAATTTTTCTATTTCGTTTCTGTTTAAAATATCAACTTTTTGATATTTTATATTAGAGTTTTTATATTTATTTGACAAATCATCAGATAATACTTTGATTTTTTCAATGTCGATATCTGCACAAATTAAATTAGCTCCATGTGCGGCTATTGCTTTGCAGGCTTCATTTCCAATTCCATTTGCAGCTCCGATTACAATAATATTTTTATTATTCAAATTAAATATATTTTTATAATCATAATCAGATTTCATCTTGGCCTGTCCATTGTAAAGATTGTATTTATCAAAGCATAATCATCATATCCCATCCTAGCAATAGGTTTCAGTTTGGATATATCAACTTTGTCCTCATTTAACATACTATCATCAATATTGATTCCTATAATATTTCCTATTATGATATGGTTAGGATTCCCTTTAGAGTCAGAAGGTAATTCTACAATTTTATATAATTCACATTCAAAATGGGCTGGAGATAGTTTTACTCTTGGAACTTTAACCTGTATTGAATCCTCAAGTTGTATATTTAATTTATCAGGTTCACTTTCATTTTTGTTATATGAATAAGAACTCAAATTCATTACATCTCTTAATTCCCAGTTGACAAAATTACATACAAATTGTTTAGTATTTTCTATATTAACTAAAGTGTCTTTATTCAAGCCTGATTTACTATATCCTCCTGGCCCAATAACAACCATAGGAGGTGTGGTGGAAATTGCATTATAAAAACTGTAAGGAGCTAAATTAACAACATTGTCAGAGCTTAATGATGTTATCCATCCAATAGGTCTAGGAACAATTATGCTTTTGTAATGTTTTAACCAATTGTTTTCATCATTTATTTCTACATACATTTATTGTAACTCCTCTTTTAATTTGTATTTTTGAATTTTACCAACTGCAGTAGTCGGGAATTTATCAACAACAATAAATTTTTCTGGAATTTTATATGAAACCAAATTAATTTTACAAAAGTCTTTCAGTTCGTTCAAATCAATATTTTCACTATTAAGAATTATATAAGCAATTATTTTAAAATCCATTATCTTATCCGGGATACCAACTACAGAAACATTCTCAATGGCAGGAAAATTAACTAAAACATTCTCTATTTCAACTGTAGAAATATTTTCTCCACTTCTTTTTATAACATCATTTTTTCTATCCACGAAATAAATAAAATTGTCATTATCATAATATACAACATCTCCGGTGTGTAAATAATTATTGATTATAGTCTTTGCTGTAGAATTTCTGTCATTAACATAACCTTTCATTAATGTTTTTCCCTTGGTTCCCTTTATTAATAATTCTCCGTTTTCATAAGGAGCACAATTTTTGTTATTTTCATTAATAATTTTATATTTATACATTGGTAATATTTTACCTATACTCATATTTTTGCTTCTTTTCAACGGGTTAGCTGAAATCATTCCTGTAGTTTCACTCATTCCATAAATTTGGATTAAATTGATATTAAATCTTTTCTTCCATAGTATTAATTCTTCTTCAGATACTGATTGAGCAAACATAATTAATCGAATAGAGTTATTTTGCTCGTCATGATTTTTTTGAGAAAGTAATAACATTCGAATTGTAGATGCAAACAAAGTACTTAGGGTAACACTATGTTTAGAAGCTAAATTCATAAATTGACTTTTAGAAAATCTTGAAGTAATTACAGCCGAACCCCCAACAGACAATATAGCTAATAAGGAATATTGTCCATTAGTATGAAATATTGGGAGTGTTAAAAAATGCCTGTCAGTTTCAGTCATTTTCAAATGATTTGCAACTGAATATATTTTAGTTAAATATGATGCGTTTGTTGAAATTACACCTTTCGGTAAGTTGGTTGTGCCTGAAGTAAATAAAATTGTTGCTTCAAAATCTGGATGAGTAATTTCACCTTCATAGTTAGTATCGTATTCTTCTAGAAAGTCACTTAAATCATCTAGTTGAATACTTTTCAGTTTGATTATAGGAATTTTTAATTTAGATATATCTTTAGATGTTATTAAAATTTGTGAATTTGATTTGTCGTATTGATGATGTAATTCTCGTTCAGTTAAATTAGGATTAACAGTTACAGCAACTAAACCTGTTCTAAAGCAAGCAAATAAAAATATTATAAAAACTAAAGAATTAGGAATTGAAAGCATAACCTTAGATTGACTAGGCAATTTATGAGATAACAAATAATTAGACGCTTGGGAAATATAACCATCTAATTCTCGGTATGTTAATGTTTCGCATAAATTTCTATCAATATTTTCATAAATCAACGCAATATCTAAAGGTTTGAGCTTAGAATAATCTTTAACTATTTGATCAATATTATAAAATCTACTACTATACAAATTACACCTTATTAAAACACAAACATTATATCATTATGAGTTCATATTTATTCTCACCTGCTAATAATATTAAGTATTTAGAAAAAGCTATTGATTCTAATTCATACGCTCTAATACCTGATTTAGAAGATTCGGTACCATTGGCTGAAAAAAGAAATGCTCTTAATAATTTAATTAATTTTGTTAGCTCAACAAATATCAATAATAAAATTATATTGCCAAGAATTCATAATTCTGATGACATGGTATGGAATAAAGATCAAATTAATGAACTAATCAAATTAAATATAAAAGGATTTATAATACCTTCTGTAAAAGATGTAGATTCTATTTCAGTTTTTTATTCCGAAATCAAAAAACATGATAAACAAATTCAAATCATTCCTCTTATAGAAAGTATGAAAGGAATTAATAACATGCCAAATATAATTAATACCTATAAAGTCAATTTTATAGCATTAGGTATGTATGACCTTAGTCTAGATTTAAATATTGATCCCAATAACCAAATTTCTTTGATTAATTATATAAAGCAAAAATTTGCTATTATGGCGTTATCAAATAAATGTAACCCTATAGACTCTCCTCTTTTAGAAATAGATAATGCAAATAATTTTATTAAAGAATGTGAGAAATCTTATAGTATGGGTTTTAAAGGTAAGTTTGCCATTCATCCAAGCCAAGTAAATATTATAAATGAAACATATAGCAAAACTAAATTTTCCAAAAGTGAAATTAAAGAAATATTGTTAAAGTACGAAGAATTATCTAAAAAAGGAATTGGTGCATTTAATTATAAAAATAATATAATAGACTTACCTGTGTATTTAAATTTAAGAAAGGATGTATAAAACTTATGAATAATTTTAAAAATGACGAAGATATATTTATATTGTTTGCACATGCAAGCTATCAATTAAATGAAGGATTCAAAACTCATAATTTAAAATACAAATCAAAGCAGGTTTATACATACGATGATTTAAAATCAAATATTGATAAAGCAGATATATTATGTGTATCAGGGTTGTGGGATAACAATCTAATTGATTTAGCTAAAAATTTAAAATACATTCAACTTACTGGTGTAGGTTATAACGATTTTGATTTAGAAAAATTAAAAAGCCGAGGAATTAAATTGTCTAACGCTGTTGGGCTAAATAGAATCGTAGTAGCTGAACACACAATGAGTTTAATATTATCTTTATCAAGATTTTTACACATTGCTAGAGATAATCAAAATAAAAAATATTGGGCACCATTTATTTCAAACCCAGCGGAAAGACAAGCTGAGATAAATGGTAAAACTGCCGTAATATTTGGACTTGGTGATATAGGAAATACTATAGCAAAGTTTTGCAAAAATTTTGGCATGAAAGTTATTGGTGTTAAAAGAAATACAAATGTGAAATTAGATAATGTGGATAAATTAGTTCATACTTCCGAATTTCAAAATATAGTAAAAGAAGCAGATTATTTAATTATCAGTTCATCTCTAAATAATGAAACTGAAGGTATTATTAACAAAAAAATATTTGAAAAAATGAAACCCGAATCTTATCTAGTTAATGTAGCTAGAGGTGGTTGTGTTAATGAGCCAGATCTAATAAACGCTCTAGATAACAATTTAATCAAAGGCGCAGCATTAGATCATTTATCAACAGAGCCTTTAGATCAAAATAATCCACTGTGGGAGTACGAAAACGTCATAATAACACCACACAGTGCTGGTGAAACACCAAATTATGAAACAGTAGTACCTGAAATAATTATTGAAAATATCAAAAGATTAAAAAGTAAAAATAATGAATTACTACATAAGGTTATTTAAGATAAGTAGAAATCTTTAATATCAATGATTACATCAGTACCTACATTGAGTTTACTTTGCATTTTTATTTTACCTTTATGTGATTCGATTAGAAATTTTACAATAGAAAGACCTAATCCACTCCCACCTGAATTTCGATTTCGTGATGTGTCTACTCTATAAAATCGATCAAAAATATTTTGTAAGTCTTTGTTAGAAATACCTTTACCAGTGTCTGAAATTGTCAATGATAATTTATTTGATTTTATTAATGTTGAAAAAGATATTTTAGATTCTTTGGAATCCATTGCAATAATAGCATTATTGATTAAATTAGTTATAATTTGTGTGAATCTTTGTAAGTCGTATTTTATAAACAATTTATCATCAATAGTGTTAGATATTTTTATGTTATTCTCTTTAAATCTTGGAAGAAAAATATTGATAATATTATCAGTTTCAAATTTAAGGTTGAATTCAGTTATATTCATATTTAACATACCTGATTCTGCAAGTGACAAAGTACTAAGATCATCAATGATTTTAGATAGATTATTAACCTGCAAATTTAAAACATTTAAAGTGTTATTATCTGGTTTAATGACTCCGTCCTCCCATCCTTCAATGTAACCTTTAAGATTAGTCATTGGAGTTCTAAGTTCATGAGCTATATCAGCAATCATAGTTTTTCGTTGCTTATCTAATTTATCTAATTCTTCTGCCATATAATTAAAAGCATAAATGATTTCACTTAATTCACCCTTAGATGAAAGGGGTATCCGTTTAGTAAAATCACCTTTACTTAGTTGCTTTGATGTTTCTACAATATTTGAAATTGGAGAAAGTGCTCTTCTTGTAAGTAGCCATATCAAAAATACAGCTGTCATAATAGAGAATATACCAATAACTGTAATTGATTTTATCGATTCTCGTACAATGTTTGTTATCGGAGGATCAATAAGAAGCAAATTGGATTGATTTTCAGTGACAGAAAGAGATTGGATAGCACGAACATTTTCAGAATTAATTTGTGGTGAGATTAGATCTATTTCAACAAGCATATTACCGCTCCGAGTAGGGATTACTTGGAATACCGGGGTACTGTTATTTTGATTAAAGTAAAAACCTCGTTTAGAATCAAATATTTTTTTATTATTTTGGTCATACAATGTGATATATGTACCAGATATTTTAGAATAATCCATTAAAGTTTTTTGGACTTCTATTGTGCTTATATTTGGGTTAAGTTTAATTGACTCAATAAGATTTTCTATTCTTTTAACTTTAATCGAATTATATTCATTTTGTAAATTTTGAGATTCTATTAAAGCAACATGCCTAACATAGAAGCCCAAAGCTAACATAAATCCTATAACAACTATTGTAAAAGAAAAGGTGATTTTAAAGACTAAACTATTTAAAATTTTACTGTAATTATACATCTGTAAATCTATAACCAAGTCCATATACAGATTCTACATAATCGTTTTGTGGATCCGCATTTTTCAATTTTTTTCTTAAATTAGCTATGTGGGTGTCTATAGTACGATCGAAACCATCAAAATCTAAGCCAAAAACTAAATCAATGATCTCCTGTCTTGAATAAATTTTACCAGGATATGAACAGAGATTCTGAAGAATAGAAAATTCTTTAGGAGTTAGATTGACTTTAGAATCTGATATGTAGACATTTTTTAACGTAACATCAATTTTCATATTTTTGATTTCTAGCACTTTTTTTTCAGCAAATAAATTTTGCTTATCAATTCTTCTGAAAATTGCTTTCACTCTAGAAACTAATTCTCTTGGACTGAAAGGCTTTGTGATATAGTCATCAGCACCTAGATCCAAGCCTGCAATTATGTCGGATTCAGTAATTTTGGCTGTTAGCATAATTACTGGAGTGTTATATTCTTTGCGATATTCCTTAATAAATTCTATACCGGATAATTTTGGTAACATTAGGTCTAAAACTATGAGGTCATAAGTTTCTGTATAGGCAAGATCTAGTGCTAATTCACCATCATATGCATTACTAACATTCCATTTTTCATTTTTCAAATAAGTGGCAACTAAATTAGCTACGTTATTATCATCTTCTACAACTAGTATTTTTTTTGACATGTAATTATTATCGAATTAAATATTTAAGAAATTATGTAGTTTTACTAATCTGATTGTATAGTCTTTGCACGCCTTCTTCAATTTCTTTAGGACTAACTGCTCCATAAGCTATTCGAATATATGATTTCCAATGCTCTCCAAATATTGAACCAGGCAGGACAAGTAAAGAGTATTCAATGATCATTTTTTCACAAAAATCCCAGGAGTTTTCTGTATTGGGGATTTTAATAAAAGCATAAAAAGCTCCATTGGTGGCTTCCCAATTTAATATTTTTGAATCATTCAAACATTTAATTAGTTTATCTCTTGAATCAGATGCACTATTGAAATTCATCTTTATTGCATCATTTTCATTGGATAGTAACTGTAATAGAATATTTTGAGAAATAGATGGTGCACATATAGAAATAGTATCTTGAATTTTACATAAATCTTCTATTATTGATTTAGATGCACAAATATAACCTAACCTTAGCCCGGTAATTCCAAATGTTTTAGAAAAACTTCCAATTATTATTAAATTTTTTAAATGCTCAAACGATGCTAGAGGGTTATAATTTAAGTTATAAGAAAAATCTTCATAAGTGTAATCTAAGACTATGGTAATATTTTTCTTATCGCATATTTGAGCTAATATCTTTATATCATCGTTATTATAAGTGGCTCCTGTAGGGTTATTGGGCGTGTTAATAATGATTGCTTTAGTTTTAGAATTGATTTTATTTTGAATTCCTTTTAAATTTAATTGAAATCCAGATTCTGCTATTGAATTTACTTCGACAACAGTTCCTCCAATCATTTCAATAGCCATTGTGTGATTAAAGTAAACTGGACTTGGGATAATTACTTCATCTCCATATTTTAATTGTAAAAACAAGGATTTAAATATTGCACTATTTGCACCTGAAGTAATAATTAAATTATCAGATTGGACTGGAAATGAACATTTGGAATTAAGCTTTGCAGATATATATTGCCTAATTCTTTCATCACCACGAATTTCTGTATATTTATATGAAGAATCATCCAAAAGTGGGTTATTTGAAAATTTATAATAGTTATTTGGTGTATACATAGGAATTCCGTGGCCAAAAGATATAGATTTGAATTTATTATTTGATTTAGTTCTTAATAAATTATTGAAATAATCTATTGGTGGCGTTTTGATATCAGTTATATTTTTATTAACTTTAACCATAATTTTATTTTTGATTTAGTTTATTAACTGCTTCCTCATCTACATTAAAATATTTTGCCTGTGGATGATGAAAGACAATAGCACTTACAGAGCCTTCAGGATCCATCATGTATTCTTCAGTCAAATTGACACCTATATTAGTATCTGGATTTAATAAATTCCATAATTTCAATTGATCTTCTAACATCGGGCATGCTGGATAGCCAAATGAGTATCGCTTACCAGTGTAATTAGCTTTAAAAATATCAATGTTAGATATATTGTCAGGATCTTTGATTCCCCACATTGTTCTTATGTTTTTATGTATAAGTTCAGCAGAAGCTTCTGCTGTTTCCAAAGCCAATGATAAAATTGTGTGAGATTTAAGGAATTCGCCTTTATTTTGATAATATTCAGCTAACTCTCTTACATCTGGTCCAAACGTCGTGACGAACATTGAAATATAATCTTTTTGGTCAGAATTCACAGGTAATAGATAATCAGAAAGGCATAATTGATCTCTAGACGTTTGCCTAGCAAATTCAAATTTTTCGATCTGTTTACCTGAATCAAAAATTATAATTGAATTATCATCAGATTGCGCGTTAAAAAACTTGTACACCACTTTAGCTGAAAAATTATTAGATTTAGAAATTATATCCTTTACTTCTTCAACGCTTTTATTTAGTAACAAAGCTTTTTCTTCGCCTGAATTTAAATTTTTCAAAAAATTACCTTTATAACCTAAATGTCGATTGTAAAGCATGACTGGATTAATTAATTTCCAGACATCTTCTAATGGAAGTGTTAATATATTAGTTTTCAAATTTGGAGGTTGTGGGATTTCTGATAGGTTTGATACTTTTTCAGGAGCTTTTATTGGAGTATTAGATTGTATTTTATTTGAGGTTGTAACAATATTTGTTTTAAAATGAATAACTCTATCATCAATATCTTTATATAATTTTTGTTTCTTTTTGTCATCACTGATGGTGTTTACTATATCCAAACCAGACATAGCATCAGTAGCATATATTACATTGTTTTTGTAAGAAGGCAAAATATTCAAATAAGTGAATTTTTCAGTTAAAGCTGCTCCTCCAACTAATATTGGAACGTCAATATTTTCTTTATTCAAATCTTCTGCAGTTTCGACCATCATCTGTGCAGATTTAACTAAAAGACCAGACAAGCCAATGTAGTCTGGTTTATGTTTTTTGTAAGCTTGAATTAATTCTTGAGAAGTGATTTTTATCCCAAGGTTAATAACTTTGTAACCATTGTTAGAAAGAATAATATCTACGAGATTTTTACCAATATCATGGACATCACCTTTTACAGTTGCTAACAAGATTGTACCTTTATTGGTTAATTCAGATTTTTCCATAAATTGTTCTAAATAAGAAACTGCTGTTTTCATAACTTCAGCTGATTGTAATACTTCTGCAACTATAAGTTCGTTTTTACCAAACAAGTCTGAAACAACATCCATTCCACTCATCAGTGGCCCGTTGATTATATCCAAAGGTTTTTTAGTTTTTAGGCCTTTGTCTAGATTAAGTTCAATATCATTTTTTGAACCACTTATAATTGATTCCTTTAAAAACTCATTCCATTTTATGTTTTTTTTGCGAACTAATTGCTTAGGTTTTGATCTGAAATGATCAACAAATTTATCAAGAGTTTCCTTAGAGTTATCAAAAATTAAATTATTAGATAATTCAATTTCCTTTTCAGATAAGGAGCTAAAACGTTTTAGGCTTTGTGTGTTTACAATTGCATAATCCAAACCTGCATTTAAACAATGATTAAGCATTACAGAGTTTAACACTTCCCTTCCGTTAGAAGGTAATCCAAAAGAAACATTAGAAATACCTAAAATTGTTTTGGATTCGGGTAAATGTTGTTTTATTTGATTAATTCCTTCCACAGTATGTTTAGCAGATTCCAAATAATTTACATCACCTGTTCCTACAGGGAATGTTAGGGGATCAAAAATTATTTGATTGGCCGGGAATCCATATTTTGAAATTAAAAGATTGTAAGATCTTTTTGCAATTTCTAATTTACGTTCGCTAGTAATTGCCTGTGCTTGTTCTTTATCCTCATCAATACATCCAATTATTAATAAAGCGCCATATTTCTTTGCGTAAGGAACAATAAGCTCAAATTTTTCTTCACCGTCTTCTAGGTTTATGCTATTAATAATTATTTTACCAGGACATAGTTTCATAGAAGTTTTAATAACTTCAGGGTCTGTAGAATCGATCATAATAGGAGCTTTTATTTTAGAAGTTAATTTTTCTAAAAAGTTTTCTATATCTTCAATTTCATTTCTTTCAGTATTTTGAAGGCAAACATCCAAGACATTTGCACCAGAATTGATTTGTAACTTACCTATTTCGGAAGCCAAATCAAAATCATCATTTTCAATTAATTTTTTAAATTTTCTTGAACCTAAAACATTTGTTCTTTCACCAACCATTATTGGTTTAGATTCATCGTCTACGTAAATAGTCTCCAATCCAGTAACAAAGTGGGCTTTATTCATTTTTGATACATTTTTTGTGTCATCAAAAAATATAGTTGCATTATCGGAAATTGTCTTTAGTTCACTTATATGGGGAGGGATTGTTCCGCAACATCCTCCAATTATATTTACCCATCCATTTGAAACATATTCGTTTACAACTTTTGCAAATTCTTTGGGAATTTCATTGTAATTTCCATTTTCATCTGGCAATCCCGCATTAGGGATAAGCGCAATAGGATGTTTGGAAATTTGATTTAATGTTCTTAGATGTTCTCTCATAAATTTAGGTCCGGTTGCGCAATTCATTCCAACCCAAAGTAAATCATTTTGAATAATAGATAAATAGAATGATTCAATATCTTGTCCCGCTAAAGTTGTCCCCATATTTTCAATCGTACATTGTATGGCTAAAGGTATATCAAAAAATGACAAATCTGATTTGGCCAAGTTAATTCCTTCTATAGCAGCTTTAACATTCAATATATCTTGGGATGTTTCAACTAGTAGTAGATCTGAACCACCAGATATTAAACCTCTAGCTTGTACGCGGTAATTTTCCATTAAGTAATCAAATGTAATGTCACTAGTTTTTATTTGAGTTAAACTCAACAATTTTGTTGTTGGTCCCATACTTCCAGCCACTAAAGTTCCAGGATTCTTAGAAGCCACTGATTTTGCTATGGCAGCAGATTGAAAATTAATTTCTTCAGCCTTGCTAGATAGATCATACTCATCTAAAACCATGGGTGTTCCGCCAAATGAATTAGTTTGAATAATATCAGCACCAACGTCTATAAAGCTTTGATGTACCTCTTTTATATATTTAGGATTAACTAAGTTTAAATACTCATTGCAGCCATCGTATTCTTCTCCTCCAAAATCAGAAGGATTTAGATCAAAATTTTGAATTGATGTGCCCATGGCACCATCTATAACTGTTATTTTATTTTTGTTTATCAATATAATAATTTAAATTTTTATAAATTGAAGTATAAAACACACAGTACCTCTTTGCTAACATAGCCACGTAACAAGCACCTTAAAAGGTAAAAGGTTGCCGAGTTTTACTCTTCTTAACGCGATATTATTTTATCACAATAGAATGAAATTTAAACTTGTTTTGTTATCTTAAGTTTAAGAAAAATCAGTGCAATTGCAGAAGTTAGTATAAGTAAACCTGAATAAATTATTGTGTAACTCATGCCAATATTATCTGCAATTAAACCGCCTATAACAGGTGAAATTAATCCTAAAGACATCGCTCCCCACATCAAAGCAACAATAGTTGATTTCATGTCCTCAGATTCTCGTTTATTACTTTTTGCAATATCAAGTCCTAATGAAACAAATATAGTTTGCAATGAAAATTCGAAAATTCCCATTAACAACAGAATAATAGGAATAAGTGGAACTGATAAAATATTAATTTGATCTAAGAAAGGAATGGTTAAACACATCGTCCCTAAAAATAATAAGCTAGGAATTAATAAAGTCAAAGGAGAAGATCTATCAACGATTAATCCTAACAATGGTTGAGTTATGGTTCCGCTTGCTCTCATAAGTGATTTGTAAATAGCAATCCTATTAACAGAATATTTTAAATTTTCTAAGAAGAATACAGGTAAAAAGGTATCAAGAGCTGATTCTCCCATTCCTCTAATTGCAGCTGCTAGAATTAGAATTAGAAGTAATTTATTAGTAAAAATTATTTGTAGACCAGAATAATAATCTTTTAAATTAACTTTTTTAGATATATCGTTTTTGAGAAAGTAATTTATTGCAAATCCGCCCAACACTCCCATTATAATCGGAACAATTGAAGCTGCTCTCATAGCTTGTTCCCAGCCAATTAAAAGTGTTGATATTAATAATGAACCAAAAATTAGAGGGCCCAGGGTCTCTCCCAGACTGCCTCCTGTGCCATGTAATGACAAAGCAAAAGCTTGTTTTTCGGGAAACTTCTTAGCAAGGGTAGCTAAAGCTGGAGCATGATACATTGAGGGGCCTATGCCTCCAATAAGCATCGAAATTGTCAATAATAAAACAGTATCAGAATAACTAAGCATCATATAAGAAATTCCAGAAATAAATAATGAAATGCCTAATAATGTTCCTGATCGTCTAGCATATTTGTCACCCAGAAATCC
>CAJWSY010000011.1 GCA_913045935.1 uncultured Chloroflexota bacterium
AACCTCCCCGTCGATATGAACTCTTGGGGGAGATAAGCCTGTTATCCCCGGGGTAGCTTTTATCCGTTAAGCTATGGCCCTTCCATATGGTACCATAGGATCACTTTGCCCGACTTTCGTCCCTGCTCGACTTGTAGGTCTCACAGTCAAGCTCCCTTATGCCAATACACTCGAAAGGTGATTTCCAATCCACCTTGAGGGAACCTTTGGGCGCCTCCGTTATTGTTTGGGAGGCGACCGCCCCAGTCAAACTGCCCACCAGGCAGGGTCCTTTATTTAAAATAAAGTTAGATCCAAGATTATAAAAAGGCGGTATTTCAAGGGCGACTCCACTCTAACTAGCGTTAAAGCTTCAAAGTCTCCCGCCTATCCTACATGTTTATAAGCCTAAATCACTGCCAAGCTGCAGTAAAGCTCCACGGGGTCTTTTTGTCCTGTCGTAGGTAACCAGCATCTTCACTGGTCCTGCAATTTCACCGAGTCCTTCGTTGAGACAATGTCCAAGTCGTTACGCCATTCGTGCGGGTCAGAACTTACCTGACAAGGGATTTCGCTACCTTAGGACCGTTATAGTTACGGCCGCCGTTCACCGGGGCTTCAATTCAAAGCTTTGGATAAATCCTAACCTCTCCTCTTAACCTTCCGGCACTGGGCAGGCGTCAGCCCATATACATCACCTTTCGGTTTAGCATAGACCTATGTTTTTGATAAACAGTCGCTTGGACCGATTCACTGCGGCCTACTACCCTTTACTAAGTAAATCAGTATCAAATAATAGGCACCCCTTCTCCCTAAGTTACGGGGTCAATCTGTCGAGTTCCTTAACGAAGGTTCTTTCGTTCACCTTGGGACTTTTATCCCTGCCTACCTGTGTCGGTTTGCGGTACGGTCATTTATATTATTTACAACGAGGATTTTCTTGGCAACATAGGATCAGCAAAATTCCTTTGAGCTAAGCTCTCGAGTTTTTGTTTTCCTCAACTAAAATACCAGACGGATTTACCTATCTGGTCATCATCTACAAAAACAAACACACCATGTCCATTAGGTATGCTTTACTTACCTTCTTGCGTCCCCCCTTTGTGTTAAAACACAATACAAATGGTACGGGAATTTTGACCCGTTATCCATCGTGTTCGCTGTACGCTTTCACTTAGGCCCGACTAACCCTACGATGATCAACATTGCGTAGGAAACCTTGGGCTTCCGGTGTCGTGGATTCTCACCACGATTGTCGCTACTCATGCCTGCATTCTCACTTCTCAGCGCTCCACCAAAACTCACATTTTAGCTTCAGTGCACTGACAACGCTCTCCTACCGCTTTCTATTAAAATAGAAAACTCACAGCTTCGGTGCTGAACTTTAGCCCCGTTACATTTTAGGCGCTAAAAACCTCGACCAGTGAGCTATTACGCTTTCTTTAAAGGATGGCTGCTTCTAAGCCAACCTCCTGGCTGTTTGTGGATTCTAACTTCCTTTCCCACTTAGTTCAGACTTAGGGACCTTAGCTTGTGATCTGGGCTGTTTCCCTTTTGACAATGGAGCTTATCCCCCACGGTCTCACTGCTAAACATCATCTTAAGGCATTCGGAGTTTGGTTGAACTTGGTAGGCTTACGCCCCCTTATCCATCCAGTGCTCTACCTCCCTAAGACTAATTTAACGCTGTACCTAAATACATTTCGGAGAGAACCAGCTATCTCCGGGTTCGATTGGCATTTTACCTCTACCCACAACTCATCCCAGCAATTTGCACTTTACACGGGTTCGGTCCTTCACCAAGATATTATCTTGGCTTCAACCTGGCCATGGGTAGCTCACCCGGTTTCGGGTCTAATCCAAACAACAAAGTCGCCCTATTCAGACTCGCTTTCGCTATGGCTCCAGAACTTTTATCCTTTAACCATGCTATTTAAATTAACTCGCAGGCTCATTCTTCAATAGGCACGCGGTCACCTCTTTAAAAAAAAGGCTTCCACGGCTTGTAGGTATATGGTTTCAGGTCTATTTCACTCCCCTCCCGGGGTTCTTTTCACCTTTCCCTCACGGTACTAGTTCACTATCGGTGTCCAAAAGTATTTAGCCTTGGAGGATGGTCCCCCCAGATTCAGGCAGGATTTCACGTGTCCCGCTCTACTCAACAACATACTAAATAGAATAAAAACTTTCGCCTACAAGACTATCACTTTCTATGGTTGTTCTTTCCAGAAATCATTTGGCTAGTAATTATTTTTTTTACTATTTTTCTCACTTAGGAGATGAGGTAAGTATGTGTTACAACACCTACATGACATAGGACTCCTATCCGTTAAGTCATACAGGTTTGGGCTATTCCCATTTCGCTCGCCGCTACTCAGAGAATCTCGTTTGATTTTTTTTCCTGAAGCTACTTAGATGTTTCAGTTCGCTTCGTTCCCTTCTTAAATAAATTTAAGATGGCTTTGATAAAAGCTTGGTTTTCCTATTCGGGAATCCACGGATAAGTTTGCTAGACAACTAACCGAGGCATATCGCAGTCTTGCCACGCCCTTCTTCGGCTTTTGGACCCAAGGCATCCACCTTATACCCTTAATAACTTGACCTTACATTAAAAAACTTGTTTCTCAATTTAAGACTCAAAAATATTCAACTATTAAAGAACGATACTCCAAATTAAAGAAACGCATTTCAAATGCGTTAAACAATGAAATTGGAGCTCCAAGATGAGTAGTATATTCAATAGGAAATTTAGGGTCAATACTTTTTAGTATTAAATTTAAAATAAAATCAATAATTATAAAATTGGATAGCCGATTAAGCTATTCTTTTTCATTGTAAATATAATTACTTGGTAATTTGTCTTCAACACCTATTGTTACCATCAATTTCTGTACTATAAAATCATTTATATCATCTATATTTTTAGGAAATAAATAATATGGTGGATTAGGTGGCAATATTTTCACTCCTAATTGTGCTAATTTGGCCATGTTTTTTAAGTGCAAGGCATTTAAAGGAGTTTCACGAGGAACTAAAACCAATTCTCTTTTTTCCTTAATCATAACATCGGCAGCTCGTTTAATTAGATTGTCAGTAATCCCATTCGAAATAGATGATATTGTATTCATGCTTGCAGGAATTACAACCATAGCTTTGGATTTGAATCCTCCACTTGCAATAGGTGAATAAAAATCTCCATTACTAAATAATTTGAATCTTCCTGAAGAATCCCATTTTTCAATTGATTCACCGAAACTTGGCAATTTCTCGTCTTTCCAAACCATTCTTCCCGCCGAAGAGCAAACTAAAAATACATTTTTTTGTTTTTCTAAAAGTGAATCAATAAACTTATAAGCGAGAATTACTCCGCTTGCTCCAGTTATGGCAACTATTATAGGGGCGTCTGATTTCATGTTTGTTTTTAAATTATTGAAATAATACCAAAACTAGAAATTAATAAAGAGAATAATGTATTCCATCTAAAAAATTCTGGTTTTAAATTAATTTTATCAGATTTGGGCCAATTTCTTAAATATTTTACTATATGAATTCCAAATCCAAGTATACATCCTAAGAAATATAAAAAATTTAAATTAAATAAATATCCACACAAAATAAATAAAATCATTGAAAAAACATCTAATGCTACTGCAATATAAAAAGTATTTATAATACCAAATTTAGAGCCAAATGATTGCAAGTCGTGTTGTTTTTGAAAATCATAATCTTGGGTATGATAAATCATATCAAAACTAGATGCCCAAAACATAATTGCTAAGCTAAATATATAAATATTAAAATTCATGTTCCCATTTGCAACAACCCAACCTCCTACTGGGGCTATGGATAATATGAAACCTAAAACAAAACTACAAAAAATTGTAAATCTTTTTGTAAATGGATAGAAAAACATTAATAACAAAACTAAAGGGCTTGAGTAAAACGCAAACTGATTTATATAAAAACATAAACTCATAAATAAAATTGAAGATATTATTATGACTCCCAATATATATTTCTTTGAAAGAGCTCCAGATGCCAGTGGTCTAAATTTAGTTCTGATATTTAGTTTATCAATGTCATAATCAATATACCTATTTATAGCCATCCCGAAAGTTCTAACTAAAAATAATGCTAAAGACACTAAGCCAACGTCAACAATATTAATTTGGCCTTGGCTTGCCATCAAGCATCCAAAATAAGCAAAAGGTAAACTAAATAAAGTTTCGTGGATTTTAACTGATTTCGAAATTAATAATATTTTATTCATTAATCTTTGAATCCATATTTTCCCCAATTTTGGTCAACATAATCAACAATTTTTTCATCCATTAGTATTTCTTCAGGCCATTCTCTTACTCTTGGTTCCCCTTTTATCTTTGCAGTCGCATCTATTCCTAATTTGCCACTAAATCTATAGTACTCCGATGAATGGTCTAAATCATCAGCCGGACCTTCGGTAATCATAAGATCTCTGTTTGGGTCAATGTTTACGCCTATTCTCCAAAAAACTTCAGATAAATCTTGGATATTGACCCATTTATCCACAACTACAACAATTTTAGTTAATGACAACAACCCTAGTCCCCATATTGTATGCATAATTTTTTTTGCCTGACCCGGGTATTTTTTATTAATTGATACAATTATAAAATTATGAAATATACCTTCTGCTGGCATGTTAACATCTACGATCTCTGATGTGATTTTTTTCAAAGCTGGTAACATAAATCGTTCACTAGCTTTTCCTAAAAAATAATCCTCTTTAATTGGTCTTCCAACAGTAATAACAGGGAAAAGAGGGTTTTTCTTCATAGTAACTGTTTTCAATTTAAAAGTAGGATATTGAGAAACAGGTGAATAATAACCTGTATGATCCCCAAATGGTCCCTCATCTCTATAATCATTTAAATCAACTTCTCCTTCAAGTACAATCTCTGCATGAGCAGGTACCATAACATCAATTGATTTACATTTTACTAGCTCTACTGGTTTAGATCTTATAAATCCTGACAGTAAAAATTCATCTATATCAGGTGGTAAAGGGGCTGAAGCAGACCACATTGAAACAGGGTCACAACCAAGAACAATTGCTACAGGAATTTTATTTATACCTAGTTCTTTAGCATGATTTTCGTTTTGAGATCCACCTTTATAAGATTGCCAATGCATAATAGCATTATTTTCATCTAATATTTGAATTCTATACATACCAACATTACGTTTCTTATTCATAGGATTATTTGAAATTACCATAGCTGCTGTCAGATATTTTCCTGCATCCAAAGGCCAAGATTTAAGTGCTGGCAAATCAGAAAAATTAAACTCACTCTTTTCATACACCAATTCCTGTGAAGGAGCCCTTTTTACGGTTTTGGGTTTTATTTTCCTCATATTTAGAACGGTAAATAACATATCAATTTTTTCTTTCATTGAATTGTTTTCTTTATCAATCAAAGAAATGATTTGATCTGACATGTTATATAATTCATCTAAATTTTTAACACCGAGTGCATTAGAAATATGAGATTCTGAGCCAAACAAATTAGCTACAACTGGAATTTTATTATCATCTACATTTTCAAATATTACAGTATGGTCTTTTTTTTCAATAAGTTTAGTTACAATTTGTGTTATTTCTAATTCCGAAGAAACTTTTTTTTCTACAACATTTAGTAATTTTTGTTCATTCAGCCAATTCACATACTGCCTTAGGTCATCAAACATTCTATTTACTCTTTTTTTGATTTCTTATTTTATTAGAAGCAAATTCAGATTCAAATACATCTCTAGGTATTTGAATAAACATTTCTTGTAAATTATTGGGAATCATCATACTTTCAACATCTATAAATTTATTATCTACTTTTCTTCCTCCGACTATAAATTTTGTTCCTTTTATCTTTAAATTAAATAAACAATCGTATATTTCAGAACTTTTATTTATATCATCATAAAATTTGGTATCAAAAAGTCTTACTAAAGTGTCACCTCCAATTAAAAAATCCGAACCAACAAAAATTTCTGCTTTTTCAAAAAATGTGGATTTATTTGTTATAAGAACAGGAAACTTTTGGTTAAATTGATTAATTCTTTTAGATAATTCTATTTCTGTTAAATTTGATTTTGCTACATTGGAAACTGAAATTTCAAAAATTGGTTTTTTATTGCTAAATTGCATTCCATATTTAATAAGATCCAAATGACCAGGATGCAAAGGGTTAAAACTACCTGGGAAAATCAGGAAATCACTAAAAAATTCATAATCAAAATTCTTTGAACTATAAAAATCCTTTAAATCTGAATTTATATCAAAATAAAGAAATTTATATTCGTCGTTTATAATTTTTTTTAAATACTCAGTCACAAAATTCCTTAGATACTTACTAAACTAACATTATCTAAATCTAAATCTAAACTAGAAAAATTTAATGAATTATTTAATTGAATAATTTTTAAAACACTAAAACTAATGATAAAATCTTGTTGAGTTCTACTGAATTCATCTGCGATAAATTCTATATGATAATTAATTGATTGCTTACCATTGTAAGTTGATATGTAACTACCATCATCAGATCTCTTATGTTTTTTAGTTTTCAAAGAAGAACTTACTGCTATTGACAACAGATCATCATTTGATGAATTTAGTAGTGAAAAATCATCAAATTTGTTTTTACTAACTTTCGAAGTTAGTTGCAAATTAACATAGCTAGAAGAATTACATTGTGTATAATCATTAATTGCTTTTCTAGAATATGGCATATATATTCCAATTAAATTTTTAGATATTCCTTCTTTATCCAAAAACCATTTAACTAATCTTTGGCAAGATCCAAATAAGGAAAAAACAAATTTTTTATCAGAAAAATTTATTTCTTGTATAATTGCTTCCGTTTCTTTTTTTGAAACGTTGTAAAATTCGTCATATTTCATGATTTACATACAATTTCATATATATAAACTATTATATATAGTTATATCTTATTAGAACATAATGAATAAAAGAAAAAACAACCAAAAACCTGGTTCAAATATTGTTAGAATATCAAGACTAGAGTCAATAAAACCAATTGATATATCTATAAAGAATTTTGATTTTAAAAAACAATTCTACAACCCTTCTCTAACATTATTTTTATTATATGTGTCAATTATAATAATAGAAACATTTTTACTTCTTTTACCACAATCATCGGTTGACCCAGGAGAAAACTCATTTGTAAAATCATTATTTACTGCTACATCGTCTTTCACATTGACAGGACTTATAGTAGAAAATACCAATGAATTTTGGACACCTGTTGGAAAAGCAATTATTGTGTTTTTCATTTTCATCGGCGGAATAGGGTTTATGACATCTAGTTCGTTTATATTAAAACTTTTTGGTCAAAAAATTTCTCTTACTCAGCAAATTTTATTAAGAGAATCTATAGCTGATTCACGATCTTTGGGTAATTTGCAGATTGGGAATATTATGTCAATACTTGGTCTGATTGTTTCATATAGTGTTTTTGTACAAATTATTATAGCAATATTATTAACTCTTATTTTGATACCTGATATGAATGTAAGCAACGCTATATTCCAAGGAATTGCTCATTCAATTTCTTCATTTAATGGGGCAGGTTTTATATTTTTCAAAAACGAAGGATTGTTAGGTGGGTATGAAAACAACTCAAAAATACTTTTAACAATAGGAACAGGTCTTTTCTTAGGAAGCCTAGGTTATTTAGTGTTTTTAGATTTGTTCAAAAATTTAAGATGGCAAAAATTTTCATTGAATTCTAAAATTGTTTTATCATCAACAATATTCCTAAACATTATTGGAACAATAATGTTTTTAATATTAGAATCAAGCTCAAATACTGGGGTACTAAATCATTTTTCTACTGGTGATTCTATCAAGCATTCTGTATTCAATACTATTAGCGGAAGAACTGCCGGATTTTCTTCTGTACCTTTTAATTTAATAAATCCATCTACTGTTATATGGTGTTCTGCTTTAATGTTTATTGGCGGAGCATCGGCATCTACTGCAGGTGGAATTAAAGTTAATACATTCATGGTAATATTTGCATTTATTAAAAGTACAATTACTGGATCTTCTAATACATCTATTTTTGGTCGTAAAATTCCAGAAGAGCAAGTTAAAAGGTGCATTACCATAGCAACACTAGGAATATTTACAATTATATTTTCTTTAATTTTAGTTTCATTTATCGAAAAGAATGGAGATACAAATAGTATTATTTTTGAAATTTGTTCAGCATTCGGTACAGTAGGACTTTCTTCAGGTTTTATCAAAGTAGCTACTAATACATCAAAAATAATCCTTACGTTGTTAATGATTTTAGGAAGGATAGGTCCAATATCAATGATTTTGGCTTTGGGTAATATAAATAATCCGAAATTGTTCAAATATGCAGAAGAAAGAGTTACAATAGGTTAAGGAAAAAATAATGAAAAAACAAGTTGCAGTAATAGGAATAGGAAGATTTGGCAGGAGTGTTGCTACTGAATTATACAATTTAGGACATGATGTACTGGCCATTGATAAAATCGAAGACAGAGTTCAGGATATGCTTGGAAAAGTAACTTATCCTGTTTCAGGAGATGCGACTAATGAGTCTACATTAAGAGAATTAGGTATCGCTTCTTACGATGCTGCTATTGTAGCTATTGGATCAGACACAGTTTCAAGTCTTATGACTTCAGTTTTACTTAAATCAATTGGAGTGCCATATGTTGTTGCAAGAGCTCAAGATGAATTGCAAAGAAATGCTCTAAAAAGAATACAAGTTGATAAAACACTATTAGCTGAACAAGAAATGGGAGCTCAATTAGCTCACAATTTATTTAATCCCAATGTTATAGAATATATGGGCATGACTTCTAATTACGGAATAAGCAAAGTTGAAGTCTCAGAAATTCAAAAAGGTAAGTCTCTTAAACAATTAAACATTGGTACCTCTAGGGATAAATATAATCTTACAGCTTTGGGAATAATCAGATCCAAGAATATCATACTTAATCCTGATATTAATGAAATAATAAAAAAAGAAGATATTTTAATTCTAGCTGGTAATAACGAATTAATTGACAAAATGTTTGGAGAATAAATAATATTTTTCGCGCTGATAAACAGTCAACAAATCCCAAGACAAATAAAATTATAGTAGGAATTTCAGGCTCCTATCTCGACGAAGGGTTGATTAAAAGAGCCATGGAAATAGCTGATGACCAAACAGAAATTTGTATGTTGTATGTAATAATCATCCCAAAATCTAAAGCATTAGATATAGAAGATAAAAACTCATTTTCAAGAGCAGAAAATGTTTTAAAAAAACTAGAAGAAAAATTTCAAAATAAAGTAAATATATATGGAGAAATCATTCAATCAAGACATGCCGGAGCAGCTATAATTGAAATTGCTCATATTAATAACCCAAGTCTATTATTAATAGGAGTAAACGAAAATTCAAATTCAGATTCTATAATTGGGTCGAATGCTTCATATATACTAAAGAATACAACCTATCCCACTTTAATATATAAAAAATAAATTAACATGAATAAAACATCTAAAAATAATATTTTAATAATTGGAGTTTCAGATATTTCTATCTATATACTTGAATCATTGCTAAATTGTAATAAAAATTACAATATTACCCTTGTTTTAGATCAAAACGTAATAGAAGAGAAATTGATTGAAATTAAAAAATTTTCAAATTTAATCAATATAATCCCTGAAATCCTACCAGAATCTAACATTTTCAAATCCAAAGAACGTGCTAATAATTTACTCACAATTTGTGCATCAAATGATTATAAATTGAATATTTTATATTCCGCCATGTTCAAATCAACAACCAAGAATGATAATGTGTTTTGTTACATTAATAAAAACAAATATGAAAATCTATTTAATACAAAAAAAATTATTATATTTAATTCTTGGGATATACCTTCAAATCTCAGTTCATTTTGGAAATAACATATTATGTATGTAATTATTGTAGGAGCAAATAATCTAACAAAAAGCCTCGTTGAATGGTATTCAGAATATGAAAACGAAATAACAATAATTGAAAAAAAATTAGACAAATGTCTCTATTTTGACCAATTATTTGGACCAATATGCCAAAATGGAGATGCATGTGATATTGAAACTCAAACACTTGCTGGAATGAATAGAGCTGATGTTTTAATTACAACAACAAAATCTGATAAAGATAATTTTTTAATTAGTCTTATAGCAAAAACACAATTTAATGTTGGCAAAGTCATTAATATAGTGAACGATTCTAATTTTACAAGTACTTTTTCAAATTTTGGTATAGAATCAATAATCAATCTAGAATCATTAATACTTAAATCAATTGAAAAAGAAACAGCTGTTTTAGCTCCTTGGACAGTAACTGAACTAAATACAAATCCAAAAAAAATTATAATGGCTATTAAAATTGATAACGAAAGTAAAGTTATTGGAAAAACTATCGAAAATCTAAAACTTCCAAGAGATACTTCGATTATTTTAATTATTAGATCAAACGGGATGACAGAGATACCATCAAACGAAAAAACAATTCACCCTAACGATGAGTTATTAATAATAACCAAAGAACAAAATATGAATAAAATGTTAGAATATCTTCTATGATAATTATATTCTCTGAGTGAAAAATGAAAAGCATAGCATATTTGGGGCCATCAGGATCATACTGTGAACAAGCTACTATAACAAAATATCCCGATCAAAAATTATTCCCTATGGCAACTATTCCAGCCGTTATAGAATCCGTTCAGGACGGAATAACTGATTATGGTATAGTACCAATTGAAAATAGTATAGAAGGATCTGTTACTTTTACCTTAGATGCATTAATTCATGATTATAAAGTAAATATAAATTCAGAAATCATGTTAAATATTTCTCACTCACTTATTACAAATAAAATCATCGAGATGAGTAAAATTGAAAAAATTTATTCACATCCACAAGCTTTAGCTCAATGCAAATTATATTTATCCAAAAACACTCCACAGGCTCAATTGATAAATACCTCAAGTACGTCCGCAGCCCTAAAACAAATCATAGATGATGGAATTACATCGGCAGCTATAGCACACGCTAGAAATGCCAAACTTAACAACCTGAATATTATAGAAGAAAATATCCAAGATGAAAAAATCAATATCACAAGATTTGTAGTTTTAGGAAATGAAATTGCTCCAAAAACAGAAAATGATAAAACTTCATTTTGCTTTGATTTTTCAGATATAGACAAACCAGGGCAATTGATAAATGTAATGAAATTATTTTCAGACCAAGAAATAAACATTACTAAAATAGAATCCAGACCATCAAAAAAAGAATTAGGTAAATATATTTTTTGGATGGATATAACCGGACATATTGAACAGCAAAAGTTGTCTGGAATATTTGTTCAGGTAAAAAAGATTACAAGTATGTTAAAAATTATTGGTTCTTACCCAGTCGAAACAGAAATAATTTAATCTTCTTCATTTCGTTTATTTTTCTTATTAATTAATCTATCTATATCATCAAAAATATCTTTAGAAGGTTCTATTCCAAGATTATCAAGATAATTTCTTAAAGATTCTATAACATCTAAAGTAGCATCTCTCATATTTAAAGCGAAAAGTTTAATTTTCTCACTTTCAGTTAATTCAGTTTGTTTTAATTTTCTTACTAGTTTAGGCCCAAGATACATTCCTAAAGCGAATCCTAAAAATAAATTACTTAATTTACTTTGCTTTTTATCATCACTCATTTTTTTTTCTCCTTATCTTTGCAGACGCTGATTTTGTTGCTTTTTTTGCTTTGTTAGTAGCTTTTTCAATGTCAATAGATTTAAAATATTTGACTATCATTTCTATAGATTTAGAATTTATTTTATCAATCGGTGAGACAATATAACCAATTAATGACCAAAGTTTTTGTGAACTATCCACCAAAGAATCAACCTTGGAAAATATCTTATTTAATTTCATGTAACTCAAGATCACTAATACAGTTAAAACAATTATAAAGCCAATTATTAATATATCTTTTATTACAGATGTTATTTCTTGCATAAAAACCTTTTATGGTTTTACTAATATCCTTAGATTACCATTACCATCTTTTTGTTGATCCATTATACTGTGATTGTCATTTTTTGCCCATAGCAAAACATCATATGTATTTAACTCATCAGGAATAATGACTTCTACAATAGATTTACTATCATTCTTTATTTGTTTGGCCAAAGCAGCAATAATTCCTGAACAAGACTTACCTTGACCATCAATAATAACGTCACCATTAGAAAAATACTTGTCAGATGTTTTAAATTCATTATCTAAAGATTCTCTGACTTTTAATTCCCCTGATTTTCTTAATTCTAATTGGTCCTTAAAATGTCTTACTGCTTCCCAATATACTCCTTCATCACGATCACCTTTCGCGCACACAGCTCCTCGAACACCTACTATATCAGGATTAATTCTTGCTAGTTCATCTAAATCACTTAATTTCAGATGGCCAGATAAAGCAGTACTCAATCCTCTAGATTTTGCCTCTATAACCATTTCTTTTAATTCTTCTTCAGGCATAAAATCAAAAAGATTACGCCCATCTTTAACTAATGTGTCTATAAGGAATCCATCACATTTACCTTCTACTGCAAGGTCAACCATAAGAGAAGGGTTCAAGCCGTTTTCATATAGTAAATTATCGGCGAATAAAGAACCAATCAACAAAGTATTAGAACCTTGCAAAGCTTCTCTGCATGCCAATAAAGTTTCAAGAGCATGATTGTATTCATCATGCATAAAACCAACTTTTACTGAAGTAGCATCTAACAAACCTGCTGCGTGAACTGCCATTGCAACTGTTCCGATTTGATTTGGAACAACTCCCAAAGTAAGGCTAGAATGAATTGGATCTGGGGCTATAGCTTTAACTTCTTTAAAAGTAACTGGATGCGCAGAGCCCACAAGAGCTTCTTGTAGATTTTTCACGTCCACAATATCTGCACCACCTTTTATTGCTTGGTGTGCTTCTTTAACGTTTTGTACACTAACTAATAATAACATTCAAGCTCCTTATTAATTTATATTGAATTTATTTAAATTTTTTAATTGATTTTTCAATTTTGCTTTGTCTGAATTATTCATATCTTTCACAGGCGGTCTTGGACCTCCACTACTCATACCTACAATTTCACCCCAATATTTACATAGGGCAACTGGTAAAACACCTCCGGCATCAGATACAATTTTCCCCCACCACTCATCTGAAATAGATTTGATTTCTTTAATTTCAGAATTATATAAGTTATCATCAATATTGCCATTACAAGCATTTTGAACAAAAGTTGTATAACTATTATTTTCTGGAGTATCAAATCTCCAATCAGAAGTGTTTGCAAACATCACAGTTTGTTGAAAACCTGATTTTTTTCCCTCCCAAAAAATCCATTCGTCTGGAGTGCTTATAATTGCTTTTTCTCCAAGATTAACATGAGATTTGATGGATATTTCAGGATTAAAACTTGCTTCTTTAACGCCTACAATGTTTTCTATATTTACAATTTTTTCTAATTCAGTTTCATCTAGAAGTGTTCCAAATTGAGGAGAATTGTAATACATTATAGCCAAATTAGTTTTACTTGAAATATATTCTACAAAATCAATTACTTGCGAAGCTTTTCTTGTTGCAAAATAAGGCGCGCCAAGAATTAATAATTCATATCCTATATCTTCACAAAATCTAGCCAATTCTAATATATCTGTTACAGACGTATGTGTTATATGAGCTGCAACAGGCCAATCATTTGCATGGTCTTTTACTATTTGCATAAGGTTTTTTCTTTCATATGTAGACATGCTCCAAAATTCACCCATTCCCCATGAGCACCCTGCTCCATTTGAACCTAAACTTTTAACATAATCAATGTTTGACCTAAGTCCAGATTCATCTAATTGCCCTGATTCATCAAAAGGAGTAACAAGAGTTGACCATTGTCCGTTTAAAAATTCTTTTGCCCATAATTTTGAGTCTGATTTTTTATAAGAAATCATAATATCAATGAGAGTTAATAAAAAATTTCACGATCTTATTTTACATTAATTTGAAGTAAAAAAAATACAAGAATTTCTTTTCTAATTTAACTTCCCTTCCATTTGATCCTTAATTTCGTAAATTTTTTTATATAATTTTTTATTACTAAGTAATTCTTTGAAATCATTTTCTATAAAATTTTTAGCAATAATTCTTGACGATTCCTGGATCTCCTTATCATCAATCAAATTAGCAACTTTAAACATGGGGATTCCGCTCTGTTTAGTGTTGGTCACGTCGCCTTCTCCTCGTATACGCAAATCTTCTACAGACAATTGAAAACCATTAGTTATTCTTTCAAAAATTTTCAATCTTTCTTTTGTTTGTTCATTTTCGTTGTCAGACACTAATATACAATAACCTTCATGTTCCCCTCTCCCTACTCTTCCTCTAAGTTGGTGTAATTGTGATAATCCAAAACGATCCGCACTAAGGATTAACATTACACTTGCATTAGGAATGTCAACGCCAACCTCGATCACAGTAGTACTAACTAAAACGTCAATGATTCCATTTCTAAAATCCTGCATGATTTTTTCTTTTTGAGCTAATTTTAGTCTGCCATGAATTAATCCGACTCTATATTGCTTAAAAGTTGTTAAATTTAATTCTTTGAAAATATTTTCAGCTGAAGCAGAGTTCAATTTTTCAGATTCTTCAATAAGTGGACACACAACAATAGCTTGTCTACCTTTTTGAATTTCTTTGCTTATATGACTATATCCAGATTTAAGTCTTGAAGAATTGATATATTTAGTCTTAACTTTTCTTTCACCAAACGGTAAATCAGTTAATTCAGACAAGTCTAGATCTCCGTATGCTGTTAAAGCTAGGCTTCTAGGTATAGGAGTCGCTGACATAGTCAAAGTATGAGGATATATACTCTTAGAAGATTTGATAGATGATCTTTGTAAAACTCCAAATCTATGTTGTTCATCTACAACATTTAATGCCAATTTAGGGATTTTAATATTTTCTTGTATTAAGGTATGTGTTCCGATAATAAGGTCAATTTCGCCGTTATTAATTTTGCCTGCCATTTCCAATTTGTCTTTTTGAGGCATACTTCCTAAAAACAATCCTATATTTATATTTGTTGAATTCTCATCTATTTTTATAATAGAGTGGTAATTGTTTAAATTAGATTTATTTGAAAATAAATCTAATGTTTTAATGTAATGTTGTTCCGCTAAAATTTCAGTAGGAGCCATTACAGAAGCGTTATAACCCTGATGTATCACTGACAATGCTGTGACTATAGCAACAAGAGTTTTCCCACTTCCAACCTCCCCTTGTAACAATCTAGTCATAGGATGATTTTTATTTAAATCTTTGGCTATTTCTCTAATTATATCTATTTGTGATTGAGTTGGTTTAAATTTTAAAGAATCAAAAAATCCATCTATGAAATTCCACGATATACGTATTTTATTTGCTTTGTTTTTTGTTTTTTCTTCTTTCTTCCTTAAAAGCCAAGCACAATGCAAAAAGAAAAATTCATCAAATACTATTCTTTTCCTAGCCTGATGGTATTTATTCAAATCATCTGGATAGTGAAATTGTTTTATAGCTTCGGATAAATTAATTAAGTTTAATTTTGAAATTATTGATTCAGGCAATAAATCCTCAACTTTATTACCAACTAAGTTAATGGTTTTTTTAACGATTTGCCGGATTGTACGTTGATGTATTTGTCCTGAAAGAGGATATACCGGGACAAATCTTCCAACATGAGTTAAATCAGTTTTTAAATCAGTATCAATAATTTCATATTCAAAATTTCCAGAAAATATATTACTTCCTCTAAAAACATTGACTTTACCACTAATTATCACTTTTACGCCTGGTTTTAATTGATTAACAAGCCAAGTCCGGCCAAACCATTGTACTTTTACATTCCCTGTTTCATCTCCCAAGATCCCTACTGTTGCATTTACACCATTTCTGTATCTTATAGTTTTTGCTTCCCAAACAGTTAAAACCACAGTTTGAATTTCTTCTGGTATTAATTGATTTACTTTTTTTATATCATTAAAATCTCTATGTCTACGCGGATAAAAACTTAAAACATCAGACAAACTTTCCACACCTTGTTTTCTGAACATATTTATTACTTTTGTAGATACTCTTCCAAGTGATTTGAGATTAGAGTTAAGAGTAATTTCTTTGTTTTTAGATATTAAATTTTTATTTTTTTGGACATTGGATTTGAGTTTGATTTTTCTATCAATTAAAAGTTCATTGATTTCTTTTAGTAATCGATCGCAAAAGATTTTTCGTGCGGAAACTTTCAGTGTTGAATAAACTGGTTTGTTTCCATATTTATCCTGATAATTACGAATTAAAATAGAAAAGTATTGAGCGTTGGTTTCAAAATACCCATCTAATCCTTCGCCAACCACAGATTTATTATCATAAGATTTAGATATTTCAAGATTAATAATTTTTTTTAAAATATTTAAATTTTCATTAACTATATCTTTGTTTGATTGAAAGTTTGAATTCATAAAAAATCATTCCAAAACCAACGATGCTACAAAATTTTGTTGCCCACCCTTTTGAAATTCAATATCTATATTTCCATAGTGAGATGACAATTTTTTTTCTACTATATTGGTATCCTCAATATTACCCCAATAAATTGTTAGATAACTGTCTGTAACTGGTTTCATAAATTCAATCGATTTTGTTATAGAATTAAACAAATCAGATTCAGAGATAACAATATCTCCATCTGAAATTGTTATATAATCACCTTCGTTATAAATTATATTATTCATTGAACCTGAACGAGATGAAGTGGAAATAGAAGTAAATCTAATATCTTTGATATATTCCAGCATACTTTCAATATTTAAAGAAATATCTACCTCATTATTAAATACAATCATTGAAGTTAGCCCTTCTGATACGGATAAAGTTTTAATTAAGCTTACATTTTTTTGACTTTTCTGAATTGCAATCTCACAAGACATGATTGCATTTTTATCGTTCGGAAGAAGTATAATATCAGAAGAGTTGCATTTGTCTATCTTATCTAATATTTCTTCTACACTAGGATTAATGGTATTCTTACAGGACACGATAGCATCGACTCCAATATTCATAAATAATTCATCGAAACCCTTACCGTTTGATATAGCCACAACTGAAGTTATTTGATTTTCATTTATTTCTTGTTCGGGTATTTTAGAAAATTCTTCAAATTGTTTATCCATATTTTCAATATTTATTTCCATTAAATCACCGAAAGTAATACATGATGTTAAGATACTTCCAGGATCTTCCGAATGAGTATGAACTTTAACATAATTGTCAATTCCGGTAATTACTGTTGAACCTCCATTTTTGTTAACTTCATTCTTAACTAAATCATGAGACAAATTGGATCCGTTTATTACAAATTGTACACAATATCCCCATTCTTCATCTGAGTGTTCATCAACAAATGATTTCAATGATATTTCAGAGGAATTTGGGATGTTCATTATATTTTCAATATCTGCTTCTTGTTCGCAAAGATAACTTTTCATAGCTTCAAAAATAACAATTAATCCTTGCCCCCCTGCATCAACCACTCCTGCTTCTTTCAATATTTTTAGCATATTGGGAGTATCTAATAATACTTGTTGTGTGCGTTCACAAACTTGTGGAATAATAGAAGAAAATGAGTCTGATTTTTCTTTTGTTTGATTCCAAGAATCAGAAAAAGCTTTGATTATAGTTAGCATAGTACCTTCTACAGGCTTACTAACAGATTTATAACTTGCATTTACCGCACTTTCAAGAGAACTTCCGAATTGATTAACATCGCACTGTTTTATATCGTTCAATCCATTAGACAATCCCTGTAGTATTTGAGAGAGAATAACGCCACTATTACCTCTTCCTCCTAAAACTGCATTTTTAGCTACATATCTACTTACTTGATCTATGCTTTGTTGTTTGATGCCATCAACATTCTTTAAAGCAGATTCCAAAGTTAAATACATGTTAGTTCCAGTGTCTCCGTCAGGAACTGGGAAGACGTTCAATTGATTTATCTGATCTTTATGTTTATATATCAAGTCCTTAGCTAAAACTAATATTTCCAATAAATCTGATCCGTTAAGTTTTTTTATAGTTTTCATATTTTTATAACAATAGATATAAATGACAAATTATTCATTGAATGATAGAATAACTCATCTAAATTACTAATATTATAAGAAATATACCGTATAAGATAAAGGCAGACATGGCAAAATGTGAATTAACTGGCAAAATTTTTCAATCAGGAAATAATGTCAGTCATGCAAAAAATAGAAATAAAAGAAGATTTAACCCAAACTTGCAAAAAATGTCATTTTGGAGTGGTAAATTAAACAAAAAAATAAGCGCAACTGTGGCTACAAGCGCAATAAGAGACATTGATAAAGCGGGTAGTTTTGATTCATATATAATTAAAGCTAAAGATACTAACCTATCTTCAAATATAATCAAAATAAAGAAAGAAATAATTTCTAAGTAAACTATTTATTCAACAATTTTCTTAATACAAATTGTAGCAATCCACCATTGGTAAAATAATTTACTTCTGCGTTTGTATCAATTCTTGATTTAACTTCAATAGTTTTAGAAGTATTATCATCGGGATTTTTCAAAGTTACATTTAAAGCTGCCCCAGGTACTTTTGTTGCCTCAATATCGTCTAAAGAAATAATTTCATTCCCTTTTAGTTTTAGAGATTGAAAATCATCATTATTAGTAAATTCTACAGGTAGAATTCCCATTCCAATTAAGTTAGATCTATGTATTCTTTCATAGCTTTTAGCTATAACAAGCTTTACTCCCAACAAATACGGTCCTTTAGCCGCCCAATCTCTGGAACTTCCGCTACCGTATTCTGAGCCTGCAATAAGTACAAGTGGTGTATTTGTTTCTTTATACTTCTGTGAAGCGTCGAATATACTCATTCTTTCTTCAGATGGAAAATGAATTGTATACCCTCCCTCTACATCTGTTAGTAAGTTTTTTAATCTTACATTTGCAAATGTACCTCTGATCATTACATTATCATTACCTCTTCTAGAGCCATAAGTATTAAAATCAATAGGGCTTATATCTTTTTGTTGCAGGTATTCCGATGCAGGGGAGGATTTACTAATATTTCCTGCTGGAGATATGTGATCAGTAGTAATGCTGTCACCTAATACAGCTAATACTCTGGCTTGATTAATATTTTTTAATTCAGGTAAATCTTTAGTGAAATCATCAAATATAGATAAAGGTTGAATATATGTTGAAAATTCATCCCAATTATACAAATCTCCATCAGGCACTTCTAATTCTTTCCAATTATCATCTCCATCAAAAACTTCGTCATAACGTTTTTTAAACATTTCTGGACTTAAGGAAAAACCAACTGTATTTTCAATTTCATCTTTTGTTGGCCAAATATCTTTTAGAAAAATATTTTCTCCTTGTTCGGTTTGGCCAATAGGATCTTTTTCAAAATCAATATCTATTGTTCCTGCCAACGCATAAGCTACAACTAATATTGGTGATGCAAGGTAATTTGCTTTTACTTGTTGATGAACTCTGGCTTCAAAATTTCTATTTCCACTGAGAACTGCACATGTGATTAAATCATCATCATCAATTTTGTTTCCCACATCTTCAGGTAATGGGCCGCTATTGCCAATACAAGAAGTGCAACCATGTCCAACTATATGAAATCCTAATTTTTCTAATGGATCGATTAATTCTGCTTTTTCTAAATAATCATCTACAACTTGTGATCCAGGTGCCAAACTTGTTTTTACCCAAGGTTTAGTTTTCAGTCCAAATTTAACTGCATTTTGCGCTAATATTCCTGCTCCAACCATAACGTCAGGATTTGAAGTATTAGTACAACTTGTTATTGCAGCAATAACAACCGAACCATGATCAAGGGAGCTGGAATCTGTGATATATTCCTGAGATTCTGATAAAAAATCAGAGAAATTTGTTCTTACTTCTGATAGCTTAACTTTATCCTGTGGCCTTTTTGGTCCCGCCATACTTTGCTCAATTTCACTTAAATCGATTGTTATGGTGTCATCAAATGTTTTTTGATTATCAACTCCATATAGACCTTGCATTTTAGCATATTTTTCTACCAATTCAATTTGATCATTTTCTCTCCCAGTTAACTCTAAATAATCCAAAGTTTTTGAATCAATAGGAAAAAGAGAGGCGGTAGCGCCGTATTCTGGAGCCATATTTGAAATAGTAGCTCTATCAGGCAAAGATAACTCATCAAAACTTTCACCAAAAAATTCTACTATTTTTCCTACTACGCCATATTGTCTTAATTTTTGTGTTATTGTTAAAACCAAATCAGTAGCTGTGACTTGTCTAGATAAAGATCCAACCAAATTTACACCGACCACTGAAGGGATTTTCATGTAAACTGGTTGCCCAACCATAACAGATTCTGCTTCAATACCTCCTACTCCCCAAGCTAAAACTCCCAAGCCATTTACCATGGGTGTATGAGAATCAGTGCCAATTACAGTATCAGGTATAACTATCGATATATTATCGTAATCTTTAACAGAAACAACAGGTGATAAATACTCTAAATTTACTTGGTGAACAATGCCCGCTCCAGGTGGCACCACTTTCATGTTGCTAAAAGATTTTTGGCCCCATTTAAGCAAAGAATATCTTTCGCTATTTCTTTCATATTCTTTTTCCACATTTCCCATAAAAGCATTTTTTGTCCCAAAAAAATCTACCTGAACACTATGATCAATTACTAAATCAACAGGAACCATTGGATTAACAATGGAAGGATCTCCATTATTTTTTTTCACCGCATCACGCATACTTGCCAAATCTACAACCACAGGCACACCGGTAAAATCTTGCAACAAAACTCTAGAGGGATAATATGGTATTTCTTCTGAATTTTCAAAATCTGACCATTTATTTAAATCAGTTAGATTAAATTCTTCATTGCCACTTAAAGATGTATTCCTAATAATACTTTCAGTCATTATTTTGACTGCATTTGGCATTTTACTAATTTGAAGGTCCGGATTTAATGCATCCAGTTTATCTAAACTGCAGAAATTAAATTCTTTAGATCCAATACTAAATGAATCTATTATTTTATATTTGTCTTCAAAATTCATAATTTAAATCCCCTCATAAATTTAAATTTTATAAATGTTATCTTTGCAAATTAAAGTAGTTGTAATTTTTATCAATATATTCTTGCTCATCCTTTGGAACATCTTCTTCTGCATATATAGCTTCTACTGGGCACACTGGCTCACATGCAGCACAATCAATACATTCCTCGGGATTAATATAAAATTGATCATCATTGTCTGTTGTATAAATACAATCAACAGGACAGACATCTACACAAGAAGCATCTTTTAATCCAACGCAGGCTTTAGAAATAATATAAGTCATACAATTTTCCTCGAAGTTTTTTTTTGACAAATTTAATAGTATATTTATACATTTAACCTTACAATATATTTTGCAGGATATTTTCTAAAGGATTCTAATTATAATAAGCAAAAATAAAAATAAAAATAAATTTTTATTAATTGACGGCCATTACTTGATGTTCAGATCGTGGTACGGCATACAAGCTCCGATGATAAATAGTTCTGGTATAGAATTAAGTGCAATTTATGGATTCTTCAATACCATACTTAAATTATTAAATTCACTTGAACCTTCACATTTTGCTATCGCATTTGATACAAAAGGTCCCACATTTAGAAATGAAATTTATTCAGATTATAAAGCAAACAGATCAGAAGCTCCGGATGAACTTAAAATTCAGCTAAACTTAATAACTGAGAAATTACCAAAAACAAAAATCACATCATTTTCAGAAAATTTTTATGAAGCTGATGATGTTCTTGGTACATTAAGTAATAATTTAAGCAAAAACCTTGATAATCATGTGTATATATATTCAGGTGATTCAGACCTACACCAGCTAATAAAGCAGAATGTGTTTATAATAACCACATCTAGGTCAGGTGATCTGAAACTATTTAATGAAAAAGAAATAAAAAATACATACGAAGGTTTAGCCCCAAATCAAATTATAGATTTCAAATCATTAACAGGAGATACATCAGATAACATTCCAGGAATACCCGGAGTAGGAAGAAAAACTGCAATCAAATTACTTAACGAATACAAAACTCTAGAAAACTTATTTAAAAACATCGAGCAAATCAAACAACAAAAATTAAGAAATAATTTAAATGAATACAATCAAAATTCGATTAAAGCCAAAGAACTTGTAACGATAAATCAAAATTTAAATATCGATATAGAAACATATAAACTTTCAATTGAACAAATCAATCAATCAAATTTAATTAATCTTTTTAAAGAATTTGAATTCAATTCCTTAATCGACAGATATCAGAAATCATTTTTCAAAACTTCAAAAATTGAATCAGAAAAAAATAAACCAAAAAAAATCAGACTACACATTGTCGATGATTTGAATAAATTGGATGATTTAATTACAAATTTAAATTCACAATCAGAATTTGCGCTAGACACTGAAACAGATTCTTTAAATTTGATAGATAATCCTATAGTGGGGATTTCGATTTGCTTTAATGATTCTGACGGATATTACTTACCTTTTCAGCATAAAGATGATAAAAATCTGGATATCATCGCTGCATTAACCAAAATTAAGCCAATATTAGAATCAGAAAATATACTCAAATTTGCGCACAATGTAAATTTTGACTATTCGGTTTTAGTTGACCAGTATAAAAAATTAAATTTAGATTTAACTATCAAAAATTTCAATTTTGACACTTTGTTAGCTGCCCACATATTAAATTATCCAAACCTAGGGTTAAAAAATATTGTAAAAGATTTATTCTCAATAGATCTAAAACCAATAACTGCAATAATAGGAAGTGGAAAAAATCAGGATAAAATGTCAGCAAAAAAAATACACGAAGTCGCAGAATATGCAATTCATGATGCATATTACACCTATAAATTAAAAAAAATATTAGAAAGCGAACTTATTGAAAATAATTACCAACATCTTTTCGAAGAAATTGAAATGAAATTGATTCCTGTTTTGATCGAAATGCAAAATAACGGAATGCCTCTTAATACAAACTATTTAAACGATTTAGACCAAAAATTCACTATAAAAATCAAGGATATTGAATCTAAAGCTAAAAACATTACAAACAAAGAAATAAATCTTAATTCTCCTAAACAATTAAGTGAAATCTTATTTGAAGATTTAGATTTACCTAAAAGTAAAAAAACAAAGTCTGGATATTCCACAGACTCTCAATCTATTTCTGATTTGAAAAATAAATTGTACGACAAATTAAAATCCACAAAAAATTACAACCCTACTCTTGAAGATTCAAGAAATATTCAATTTTTAACTCTAATACAAGATTATAGAGAAATATCAAAACTGCTTTCGACTTACATAAAAATATTACCTGAACTTGTTAATAAAGATACAAAAAGAGTTCATACAAAATTCAATCAATCGGCTACAGCAACAGGAAGACTTTCAAGTACAGAACCAAACTTGCAGACTATTCCTAAAAAATCGGAACTTGGTAAGCTTGTAAGATCGTCTTTTGCTATTAAAAACGAAGATCAAGAATTGGTTTCAGCAGACTATTCACAAATAGAGTTAAGAGTTTTGGCACACTTTTCTAAAGATGAAAATCTTATTAATGCGTTTAATGATGGAGAGGATATTCATAACTTTACAGCTGCAATGATGTACAACTGTAAAAAAGAAGATGTTACATCGCAAATGAGAAGAATATCAAAAATTCTTAATTTTGGAGTACTTTATGGATTAAGTCCCTACGGAATATCCAGGCAAACAGATTTAAGTGTGCAACAAGGGAAAGATTTTATAGAAATGTATTTTACAAGATTTCCTTCAATATTAAATTACATCAACAACATCAAAGAAGATGCTAAAAAAACAGGATACGTAAGTACTTTCTTTGGTAGAAAAAGATATATACAAGAACTGAAATCAAATGACAAAAGAATTCAAGCACATGGCGAAAGGATGGCTATAAACATGCCCATTCAAGGAACAGCAGCTGAAATCATAAAACTAGCGATGATCAAAATTTCAAATGAAATTTCAAATTCAAAAATCAGCGCTAAAATGTTACTTCAAATACATGACGAACTTGTTTTTGAATCTAATAAATCTGATTCAAAACAACTAGTTAATATGCTTAGCAATATTATGACTAATGTAGTACAATTGTTAGTTCCTTTGGAAATAAATATTGAAATAGGTAACAATTTAGGAGAAATGGAATAATTTTTAAATAGGAGTCAAGATGTCTACCGATAAAGTAAAACCAACAGAAAATCTCATCAAAGCTGTAAATTTATATACCAACCGTATGAGAAAATCTCGTAAAGAAAGCATCAAAAATGATTTGTCGTCATTTGTTCAATGGCTATCTCAATGTCTAGATAGTAAATCTTACAATGAAGATCAAAATACAAATAACATTGATTTAAATTTGATAGAACCGAGTTTTATCGAGCAATATGTTCAAATTACTAATGTAAAACATTCAAATTTTAACGCCTCAAAAAAATTAACAGTAGCTAGAGATTTCTTGGGTTTCCTTCATAATCCAGACCCAAATGATGAGTCTATAACATTCACAGAATCAAACCTAGGTAATCACATTAGGAACAAGAAAGGTAGAAGAGCGGGTTCACTAAGTTTGAAATCAAGATTGCATGAAGAAGAATCAATTGAGATATCTCAAGAATACCATGATACTTTGAAAAAAGATTTAGAAGAAAAATTCAAAGAAAGAGAAGAAGTTGTTATAGAAATAAATAAAGCTGCTGCAGATAAAGATTTCAGGGAAAATGCCCCTTTGGAAGCAGCCAGAGAAAAACAAGGTCTTATTGAATCTCAAATTAAAACCATTGAAGAAACTATTAGAAAGTCGGTCATCATCAATACCAAAAAAAATTCCAAGACTAACAAGTTAGCAAAAATCGGATCAAAAGTAACAATGATTCAAGATAAAAATCGAGTTAAAATCAGTTTGGTATCATCTCCGGAAGCTGATGTGAGTTCCTCAAAAATATCGGTAGATTCACCACTGGGTCAGGCAATAGTTGGTAAAACCGAAAATGACGAAGTAATTGTAGAAGCTCCTGCAGGTGAAATGAACTATAAAATAATAAAAATTACTTAACTTAAATCAATACATTTTATTAAATTAGCTATCATGATATCTGCTGTTTCTTGATTAATAGATTCTGAATAAATTCTAATTAAATTTTCAGTCCCAGAAATACGAATTAAAATCCAACTTCCGTCGTTGTATGAAAATTTAAGACCATCCCGCTCATCTACATAGCTTAAACCAAAATCATAAATATCATTTGCTTTTACATTTTTTAATGCGTTAATCAAATCTGATCTGTTTCTTGAATTAAACTCTAAATCTTTTCTACCAATATACGTAGGTCCTGTAATTTTATTGATACTTTCTAAAATCTGACTTATAGAAAGACCTGACTCAATAATTAAATGTATTATATAAATACTACTAACAATCCCGTCTCTGTCATTATAATCAAGGAATCCAAAACCACTACTTTCCTCGCCTGCAATCATAGCTTCTGCATTCAGTAAATATTTACTCAAATATTTAAAACCAATCGGAGTTTCGACTACTGGTACTTTATAATGTGCTGCAAGACTAGAGATTGTATTACTAACAGATATGCTTTTCACAACTGGAAGACGTTCATTTTGATGCTCAAGAAGATAATATAACAATAATAAAAATATTTGATAAGTTTCAAGTATTTCTCCATTTTCATCCACAATACCAACTCTATCTCCATCCAAATCAAAAGCTAAACCCAATGTGTAATTTTCATTTTTTATTCTTTGGGAAAGTTTGCTGAGGTTTTCTTTAATCGGTTCAGGTTTTTTAATACCAGGAAATGAAGGATTAACATAATTATTAATAGAGTCAATTACAACAGGCGACCCCTTAACGTCAATTAAATCTTCAATGTAATCAGCAGTTGTACCGAACATATTATCAACCAAAATTCGTATACTAGACTTGGAGATATCAGATATTGGTAATTTATCTCTTAAATCTTCTAAATATCCTTCTTTTGGAGATATTTCAGTTAATAATCCTTTAATGTTTCTAGCATATTTTTCTGAAATTTCCTTACTTTTTGTTATTGAGATATTAGATTCAATAAAATCTAATTCATCTTGTAAAAGAGCAGTCCCATTAGAATTACGTAGTTTTATACCATTCCATTTGAAATCGTTATGGCTGGCTGTGATAATAATCCCCAAATCGCATCCTCTTGAAATAACTTCACTTGTTAAAACAGGTGTAGGAGTAGGTTCGATTGCAAGATATGTATCAATACCTGAATCTAATAATATACGAGATATACGTTGAGCAGTTTCCTTGGAATTAAATCTTGTATCATAGCCAATAATAACTCCTCTTTCGTTAGACAATTTTTCTTTTACAAAAGCTGCAATACTCCAAGCGATCAGATCAATATTTTCATATTTAAAATCATCTGCAATGATTCCTCTCCACCCATCAGTGCCAAACTTAATATGTTTCATATTTAACTTTTAAATTTATATTATAAAAGGTTTTGTATTTCTTGAACTTTATCTAATTTTTCCCAAGGTAAATCTAAATCAAGTCTACCAAAATGTCCATAAAAACTTGTTGGTGAATATATTGGGGAACGTAAGTTTAATTGATCAATAATAGCTGCGGGTCTTAAATCAAAAACCTGCTCTATAATTTCAATTATTTTGTTGTAAGGCAATTTACTTGTTCCGTAAGTTTCAACTGACACAGACACAGGTTCTGCCATTCCAATTGCATAGGCAATTTGTACTTCACATGCTTCAGCTAAATCTGCAGCAACGATATTCTTTGCAACGTATCGGGCAGCATAAGCGCCTGATCTGTCAACTTTAGTTGGATCTTTACCTGAAAAAGCTCCGCCTCCATGTCTTGCAAATCCTCCGTAAGTATCAACTAATATTTTTCTACCAGTCAAACCAGTGTCTCCGTTAGGTCCTCCGATGACAAATCTACCTGATGGATTTACATAATATTTTGTTTTTTCATCAATTAAGTTTTCTGGAATGATTTCATTAATTACATGTTTCAATATATCATTATAAATCTGATTTTGATCTACATCTGGTTCGTGTTGAGTGCTAATTACAACTGTATCAACTCTTTGAGGTTTTCCGTTTGAATACTCTATAGTTACTTGAGATTTCCCATCCGGTCTTAGGTAAGGTAATACGTTTTTGTTTCGAATTTCTGATAATTTTTGAACTAATTTATGAGATAAAGTTATAGGTAATGGCATCAACTCTTCTGTATCCTTGCAAGCATACCCAACCATCATTCCTTGATCTCCTGCTCCTATTGTAGATTTTTCATCTTGAACATTTGATCTTTTTTCTAATGATTCAGATACTCCTTGAGAAATATCTTGCGATTGTTCGTTGATCGAAAGCATAATTCCACAAGATTTAGAATCAAATCCCAATTCAGGGTCATTAAACCCAATATCTGAAATTACTTTTCTAACAACAGATGGAATATCAACATATGCCTCGGTACTTATCTCGCCCATAATGACAACTAATCCTGTTGTTATAGCTACCTCGCAGGCAACACGTGCTTTTTTGTCTATTGAAAGAATACTGTCTAATATTGCATCTGAAATTTGATCACAGATTTTGTCTGGATGTCCTTCAGTAACCGATTCAGACGTAAACAAATATGAATCTGCATTTATAAAATCATAACTCACTTTGTACCTCCTTTTATGTTCCTATGTCCCAACTATTAAGATATTTTTCTTGTTCCTCAGATAATATATCTATATCAACACTCATTCCTTGGAGTTTTAGTCTAGCAATTTCTTTGTCTAATTCAGTTGGAAGAGAATGAACACTATTTGATAATTGAGAATTATTGTTTTTTATAAATTCTGCTGCAAGGGCTTGGCCTGCAAAACTTAAATCCATTACTCCGGAAGGATGTCCTTCAGCAGCTGCTAAGTTAATCAATCTTCCTTCCCCTAGTAAGAAAATCTGCCTTCCGTCATATAATGTATATTGTTTGACAGAATTCAAAATTTGTTTACTTGAATCTGATTCTTTTTCTAATGATTCAATATCTATTTCAACATTAAAATGCCCACTGTTTGCTATAATTGCACCAGATTTTAAATTTTTGATTGCATCGATACCCACTGCATTCATGCCCCCTGTAACGGTAATAAATACATCGCCTATTTTTGCTGCATCTTCCATTTTCATAACTCTATATCCATCCATCACAGCTTCCAACGCTCTAACAGGATCAACTTCTGTCACTATGACGTGAGACCCCATTCCATCAGCTCTCTGAGCAATACCTTTTCCGCACCATCCATATCCGGCAACAACCACAGTTTTACCTGCCCATAAAATATTTGTTGCTCTTGTTATCCCGTCTAAAGTACTTTGTCCCGTTCCATATCGATTGTCAAATAAATGTTTTGTATCAGCGTCATTGACTGCGATAACTGGATACATTAACTTGTTCTGCGAAGCCAAACTCCTAAGTCTAATTATTCCTGTTGTTGTTTCTTCACTACCTCCAATTATATTATCAATTAACGATGTTCTTTCTTGATGTATCATTGCTACCATATCAGCTCCGTCATCCATAGTCATATTTGGTTCGAAGTCACAAATTTCTGACAAATGTTGGTAGTAAGTATTGTTATCTTCACCTCTAATAGAGAATGTCGGTATTTCATATTCAGAAACTAATGCTGCCGCCACATCGTCTTGTGTACTGAGTGGATTGCTAGCACACATCGCAACTTCTGCCCCGCCATCTTTTAATATTTTAGCCAAATAAGCAGTTTCTGTAGTAACATGTAAACAGGCTCCTATTCTCATTCCACTTAGAGGTTTTTCCTTAATAAATCTTTTGTGAATTTGTCCCAAAACAGGCATTTCTTTTTGTGACCATTCAATTCTTCTAATGCCTTCTGATGCAAGTCCTAAATCTTTTACATCATATTTCAATTCAGTCATATACTACACCTTATATTTATGTATGATTAAAAATTCAATCAAAATAACTTATAAAAACTCAAGTTAAGTATTAATTGACCCGAGTAATTCTAGCACATTTAATTTAAATAGATAATACAATTATGATCTGCTTACAAATTTAAATAATCTTTAAATCGAGTTTCATCAAGTATAAAACTATAACCAATTGATTTAATATAAGCTATATATCTTTTGTATATCATATTCATATCTAGTTCGATCAAAGCTTTAACTCCGAAATCTTCTACCATAAATGATGCGACTACTGTTCCAATTACTCCTGCCATAAAAATATCTTTCGAGTTATAAGAATTAACTCTATCTAACATTCCGAAGAACGCTCCGGCAAATGAATCTCCAGCCCCAGTTGGATCTTTTACATTATTAGTTAAAAATCCAGGTAAAGCATAATATTGAACTGGAGTAAATATTAGTGACCCATGTTCTCCTTTTTTTATAACTACATTTTTTGAAGTTAGTTCCATTATTTTAAAACCAGCGTCTTTAAGATTGTTAAAACCTGAAATCATTCTTGCTTCTGATTGATCTATCATAACGACATCAGAATTTTTAATTACTTTATGCAAAACATCATTTGAAGTGTTAATCCATAAATCCATAGTATCAAGGCCAACAAATGATTTCTTATTTTCCTTTTTTACTTTTTTAAGCACGTCTAATTGTAATTCGGGATTGATATTTGCCAAAAAAAGAATATTAGACTTTTTTGCTAAATCATTCAGATCAGGTTTGAAGTCTTCAAAAACATTTAACTCAGTTGTTATTGTCTCTCTATTGTTCATATTATTTTTTTCATACTCTCCTTCCCAAAAAAACGTTAACCCCTTTTCTTGATGCATATTAGAAAGGTTAATAGAGTTGGCTTCCAACAAAGACAAATCGCTATCCTTAAAATCTTGGCCATATACCCCGACTGGAATAACTTCAGTAAATTTTGAAGCAGCAAGGCTAAAATGTATTGCCGATCCTCCTAACTGTCTTTCACTTTTACCATATAAGGTTGTAACTGTATCGTAAGCTACCGAACCAACAACTGTAATTGCCATATTAAAAACTCACTTTATTCAATTTCAAATCCATTAATAATCCAATCATTCATTCCGCCTTCTAAGTTAAATAATAAATTATCATCTACTCCATAAGCAGAACTAATTTCGCAAGCCAGAGCACTTCGAACTCCCATTTGACAAACAAAAATAACTTTTTGTTCGATCTTATTTTTAGCAACCCATCCTTCAACTTGATGAAGAGGAATCAATTCAGATGACCTGATATGACCTGTTTCATATTCCTCTAATTCTCTAACATCAATGATTCTTGGTTGCTCATCTTTTATTAGCTGGCTTAGTTCAGAAGAATTAATTTGATTAAATGGTTCTCCGTCATTTTTTCTTGGCATTATGATTTCCTAAATTTATAATTTTTTATTTTAAAATACGATTTCATTATAAACTAGTAATATGTTATTCTATTTTCTCTTATTCTAAATTAATATATCACTATGGTTAAAAAAGAGAACGTCAAACGTAATACCTTTGAAGTAAATACCGACCCTGAATATGTTTGGAAATCAGGCGAAATATTAAAGTACACAGATGCTAGTTTCCCATTATCAATGTTAGGTTGGAGTTCAATTAACATGGTATTTGAGGGAATAAGAGGATATTACAATAAATCTGATGATCAAATCTATATCCTTCATTTAAACGAACATCTCTCAAGATTTATGGAATCTATGAAAATGATGAGAATGCATCCCTTTGCAAGCCCAGATGAATTAAAAGCCGTCATTATTGATCTAATAAAATTAAATAAATACAAAGAAGACATTTATATGCAACCGCTAGGTTACTTTGGGGATGGGCCTCCTGGTTTTCTGGCATCTGGAGAAAGAAAAGGTGATATGACAATCATGGTAAAACCAATAGACTCTTTACTCAACTCAGATAATATGTTGAATGTAAATGTTAGCTCATGGAGAAGAATTTCTGATGATGTTATGCCACCTAGGATTAAAACAATAGCTAATTATCAAAATTCAAGATATGTAGCTGAAGAAGCAAAGCTAAATGATTATGACCAATCATTAATTTTAAATAATCAAGGTAAAGTTTCAGAATCGACATATACTTGCGTGTTCATGGTAAAAAACGAAAAATTAATCACTCCGAATGTAACTTCAGGAATATTGGACAGCATAACAAGAAAATCAATCATTGAACTTGCTAGAAACGAACTGGGATTGAAAGTAGAAGAAAGAGAAATTGATAGAACTGAATTTTATGTTGCTGACGAATCATTTATCTGTGGAACAGGAGGAGAAATTCAATTTATAGGTAAAATTGACGGGTATGTTATTTCAGAAAAACCTGGAAATATATCTAAAGAAATTCAAAATTTATACCATAATATTGTTAGAGGAGTCGACAAAAGGTATAATCATTGGAGAACAAAAACATTTTAATTTAATCAAAAAGGAGAAATCACATGTCAAACGCACCGTTGTCAGGATCTGAATTAGAAGATATAAAATTAATGGCACAAAAACATTTTTGGCCTCATGCAAAACCAGCAGGTGATGTATCTTCAGAAACTGGATTGAAAACCATAACTAAAGGTGAAGGTGTTTGGCTTTTTGATGAAAACGATCAACCTTGGTATGATACAACTTCTTGTCTATGGCTAGTAAATTTAGGACACGGAAGAACTGATATTGCCGATGCTGCATACGAACAAATGAAAGAAGTGAGTTTCACTCCTATGGGGTCATTCAGTCCACCAACTGCAAAATTATCAGGTAAGATCGCATCCTATGCTCCTGATAAAGAGTCAAGAGTATTTTTTGTATCCGGAGGAGCAGAAGCAAATGAAACCGCTCTTAAAATGGCAAGAAAATTTCACATAAACAATGGTGAAGGAACAAGATATAAAGTTATAAGCAGAAGAAATTCATATCATGGGGCTACATATGCCACTATGAGTATGGGTGGTGGAACCAGGCCTCCATACGAATTTGAACCATTGATGCCAGGTAGCATAAAAATTGCAAATTATGATAGTTACAGATTGGGTTTTGGAACAAAATCTGAAGAGCAAGCAAGTGAGGAATATGCAAATGACTTGGAAAGAGCAATATTAGGGCAAAACCCTTCTACGGTTTCTGCGTTTATTGCTGAACCTATTTCTACAGCAACTGGAATTCATGTTCCCAACAAAGCATATTTTCAGATGATCAGAGAAATATGTGACAAATATGGTGTTTTAATGATCTCAGATGAAGTTATTACAGGATTTGGAAGAACAGGTTCATGGTTCTCAATCAATCAATGGGATGTTACACCGGATATAATTACTTTTGCAAAAGCTTGTACTAGTGGATATTTACCTATTGGTGGAGCAATTGCAACTAAAAAAGTATCAGATGCATTCATCGGTGATGAAAGCAAAACTTTCACACATTTAATGACATTTGGAGGAAATCCTGCTTCTAGTGCAGCCGGTGTCAAAACCATTGAAATTATGGAAAATGAAAAAGCTGTTCAAAACAGTAAAGAAATGGGTGATTACCTAATGGGCAAACTTGAAGATTTATACAAATATAATATTGTTGGACATGTACGAGGTGGCAAGGGCTTATTAAACGCCGTAGAACTAGTATCTAACAAAAATACTAAGGAACCTTACCCTGATCTTCCTAAAAAATTAGGTGGTTTGTACAATAAATATAACATGATCGGGTTACCATCTCCAGTGGGCGTTACCCTTGCGCCACCTATAACAGTGAACAAAGATGAAATTGACGACTTGGTAGAAAGAGTAGAAAACATAATTAAAGATCTAGAAACAAATTAGTATTAATTATTTTTATTTTTAGACTATGCCAAACAATGATTTTTTAACTATTGACGGGAAACAATTTAAATCAAGATTAATGGTCGGGACTGGGCGACATAGGTCTAACGACGAAATGGTTAGTTCTATAAAATCTTCAAATGCAGAAATAATCACAATTGCTATTGGAAGAATAAATTTAAATAATGTTAATGAAAAATCAATACTTGATTTTTTCGATTGGAATAAATATACACTTCTACCAAATACAGCTGGAGCAAAAAATATTAAAGAAGCTATTTATATTGCAGAATTAGCAAGGGAGTTGACAGGCTCTAATTGGATAAAATTAGAAGTCATCCCTGATTCTACATATTTACTTCCTGATCCGGTAGGGACTTATGAAGCTGCAAAATATCTAGTCAAAAATGGATTTACAGTACTTCCTTATATAAACGCTGATCCCGTTCTTGCAAAAAAATTAGAAGATGTAGGTTGTGCAACTGTCATGCCATTAGGATCATCAATCGGTTCCGGTAACGGGATTCACACATTAGAAGAAATTAAAATCATAATTGAGCAATCTGAAGTGCCCGTAGTAGTAGATGCCGGTCTTGCAGTACCATCTGATGCGTCGCTTGCTATGGAAATAGGAGCTGATTGCGTGTTAGTAAATACTGCCATAGCACAAGCTGAAAATCCATCTTTAATGGGAACAGCTTTTAAATTAGGTGTAGAAGCAGGAAGAAAAGCATTTTTAGCAGGAAGAATACCAAAAATAAATCAAGGATATACAAGTAGCCCACAAAGTGGGATAAATAATGACAAATAATAATAAATTAAACTTTAAATACTACTTAATGCTAGTAACTGACATATTTAAAGATTTTCCCAACCTAAATGAAGCAGAACTTTTTATTTCCATGTCAATAAAATATGGAGTTAATATGGTTCAATTAAGAGATGACTCAAAATTTGATAAGGAGAAAATTTTTTTTATTAATAAAATCAAAAACAAATTTCCCAACGCATTAATCATCATCAATACACACTACAAATTGGCACAACAATCAAATGCTGATGGAATTCATATAAAAGAATCTAAGTGGAATAAAACAATCAAAAATATGAGTACAGATATGATTATTGGTAAATCAGTACATTTAGATGAAAGCACATTAAAACCTAAGAACTTGAGTGATTCGAATGAATTCCCCATTCCGAATTACATAATTTTTGGAACTATATTTAGTTCAAGCACACATCCTGAAATCAAACCCATTGGAATAAATTATTTTAGAAAAATAAAAAAGATATATAATGATTCGATTATTCTAGCCATAGGAGGAATAAACGAAAAAAACACTAAACAAATAATTAAGGCAGGAGCTGATGGTGTTGCTATAAAATCAGGTATAATTAATAGTATAAATCCTGAAAAAATAATAAGATTAACTAAAAATGCTCTGTTAAAAAATGATTACAATTAATAACGAACATAACACAAAAATAGTTACACCACTTAGCATTAACGATTTGATAAAAACACTAAATATAAAATCTGGAAATATTGCCGTAGCTGTGAATGAAAAAGTTATCAGAAAATCTGATTGGGACCAATTTGAAATACACAAAAAT